>JASFPJ010000035.1:0-16826 GCA_050116035.1 Candidatus Aminicenantota bacterium
GGAATCTTTCGGCAAGCTTATCGCTTTCCTCTTTGGCTGGACGCTCTTTCTGGTGATCGATACCGGGGCAATTGCGACTCTTGCCGTGGCTTTTTCTTCAAAATATCTTCCTCACTTTTTTTCTCTATCTGCACTAGAAGAGAAAGTCATCGCTGTGGTTTTTGTCATCATTTTAGTGGCAGTCAACTATGTTGGTGTCAGATGGGGAGCGAACTTTCAGAACTTTCTGACGATCATTAAATTTGCCGCTTTAGCTGGAGTCTGTGCCGTTGTCTTCATTTTCGGGAAAGGGAACCCTGCCCATTTCTCCTCCCCTCAACCGGAGTCATTTTCATGGGATTTGGTTGGAAGTTTTGGCGTGGCCTTGGTGGCTGTTTTTTGGGCCTATAAAGGCTGGGAAGCCGCCTCTTACAACACCGGGGAGACGAAAAACCCAGGGAAAAATATGCCCTGGGGGATTTTAATCGGAACTCTCACAGTTATCGGCATCTACATTGTAACAAACTTAGCTTATCTCTATATCTTTCCCTCGAGTGATATTGCCCAATCCGATAGGATCGCCAGTGATGCGATGAGCCTGGTTGTCGGGCCTGTCGGCGCATCAATTGTGGCGATCATCATCCTTTTTTCGATAACCGGAGCAGCTAATCAAGTCCTGCTGACGTCTCCCAGAGTTTATTATGCGATGGCTAAAGACGGGCTATTCTTCAGAAGAATTTCAGATGTTCATCTGAAATTCTTGACTCCCCATGTTTCGATAGTGGCTATGGGAGTGTGGAGTATGCTCTTAAGCCTTACAGGTACATTTGAGCAACTCTTTACCTTTGTCATTTTTGGCGAATGGATCTTTTTCGGGTTGACCGTGGCAGCTGTGATTATCCTCAGGAAAAAAAGGCCTGATTTGCCTCGACCTTACAAGACCTTTGGATACCCTGTGACGCCTATCTTATTCATTTTATGCGCCTTATTCATCTCCATCAACACTCTGATCAACGAATTCACAAACGCTATGGCTGGTTTGGTGATTATTTTGCTGGGACTTCCAGCCTATTTCTACTGGATCAAGAAAATCAAAAAGACTCAGAAATAATTGCGATTTCTATCTATCACAACAGTATATTCAGTTTAAGCTTGATCTTATCTGAATACGCGTCATTTAAGAGGGGTTGAGAAATGGCGCAAAAAGGGCACCCTCCAATCCCCACCGGAAGTGAGTTCAATCGAATGTAAATGTGGAAAAATTGGGGACTGTCCCCAATTTATGTCCCCAATTTATCAAATCATATTTTAAATTGGTTCAGTTTCCAATTTCCACAGAAGTTTAACCCAGTTTTTAAAACATAACCGCGATAATATGTAACATTTCAGTGGCTGCTGCGTATAAAAGGGTAAACAAAACAATCCAGATAAAAAAAGGAGAAAAGTGATGAAAAAAGCAATCTATCCAATAGGCGTCCTTTTGACGCTTTTCCTCGCATGTGGATTAGGAGCCTCAACCCTTCAAAAGTCGATCATCCCTGAAGATGTAGATTGGGTGATCCACTTTGACGTGGAAAAATTCAGTTCCACCCGATTTGGGGATCAGCTTTTGAACAACGAAAACATCTTTGGACTGACAGAGAAAAATGCTAGTTTTCATGATAAATACCAGATCGACATCCTGAAAGACATAAAAGGATTCACTGTTTACGGATCCGGAAAAGACGAGGAGAACACTGTCGTCTGTCTAAGGGGACATTTCGACCAAGCGTATCTCCTCGGACTTCTGGCAGAAGAAGAATCCCACAAGGAGGTCCAGTACGGCAGGTTTATCATCCATACCTGGAATTATCATGAAGTCGGTGTTTTTGTCGAGGATGACCTCGCACTAATAGCCCAAGACATATCCGCCATCAGAAAGGCTCTGGATGTCATCGCTGGCAAAAAAGCCAACATCACAACCTCTTCCCTGATGCCTACCCTGAATGAGATTCCTCCGAATGTCTTCTTTACAGCCTTAGCCAGAGACATCTCTGAATTGGCAGAACACGAATCAGATGTTTTCATCTTCAAAAAGACAGAATCAGCCTTATTCACAGTCGAAGAAGCAAAGGAAGATATCAATCTGAAACTCAATTTTACCGTAAAAACACTTGAAGACGCCCAAAACATGGAGAGTGTCATACGAGGCCTCATTTCTCTGGCGAAAATGCAGATGGAAGAAGCCCAAAGAGACATATTAGTTCCTCTAGAAAAAATTGGCATCTCAACAGAAGGCAAAAAAATCCGGATCGATTTATCCTACCCTGTCCAGGAGCTGATTGACATAGTCTTGGGAAAGGTGAAATTTCTTCCGTTTCATAAGCTACCTGGACTCAATCTTCATCCTTAATCTGTCAATCTACCGTAAAAAAGAGCTATAATAAAAAGAGATTAACCCAAAGTGATGAGCTTAAATGTCATTGCGAGCAAAGCGAAGCAATCTCGTAAAGATGAATACATTTTATCCCAATGAGATTGCCACGTTACACTCGCAATGACACCAAGAGGATGAGAATGCCACGTTACACTCGCTATGACACGGTGGAATCTTCATTAACATTATTTCTGTCACTGAGAGAGAATAAATTTAAAATATAAGTTCGGCCAATGAACAGAGTCTCGACACTCGAACACCTATCCGATGAGGAACTGGCTTCCAAAGCCGCGGAAGGACCACGCTCTCTATTCGAGGAGTTGGTTTCCCGGTACAGTATGCGCCTGTTCTATTTTCTCCGGCACAAGACCGGATCAGACCAGGATATCGAAGATTTGGTGCAGGAGACTTTTCTCAAAGCCTTCAAGGGCATTGACCGCTTCGATCCAGAACGGAAATTCTCCACCTGGCTGTACACGATTGCCATTAGAGAGGCTATCAGCCATCACCGCTCGAATAAAAAAATGAAACACAATCCAGTCGAAACATCCAATCTTCCAGGTCCAGAAGAAATCGTCATCCGAAAGGAAGAATCCCAAAATATCTGGGAACTGGCTACTACCCTACCGAAGAAAGAATATGAGGCTCTCTGGCTGCGTTATGCTGAAGAGATGCCCATCAAAGACATTGCCAGAGTCACGAAAAAGAGTCCGATTACGGTGCGCGTTCTTCTGTACAGGGCTCGCATGAAGCTGGCCGAAAGAATCGATAAGAATGCGTTCTCAAAAAACCTTGCAGGAGCCAGTCCTGCGAAGCATAAATTTTCACTTTTATGAAAAGGAGATGCAAAATGTTCTGCACACTTTATAAATGGTTGATATCCCAGGCCGCGGATTCAGGGAAGCCGATATCCACGTTTGTGAAAAATCATACTCACCGATGCGACTCCTGCCGTGAATTTGCCCAGCTCTGCGAATCACTCAAGCCCAAATTTGCTCAGGACAAACAATCCATTCTCGAGAATACCGACGAAGTGCTTAATAAAAAGATAATAGCGGCCTTGTCTAAGGAGAGAGTGTCTCTGTCCGTTCGTAAAGGGACGGCGCGAAAATTCCTTGCGCGAAAGCCTGCCCTTGTGGCTTCTCTTGCGGGAGTATTTATGATCCTTGCCATCTCCCTCAGCATCATATTCCTGGTGATTCCTCATGCAAGAGACACGTCTTCCTTTGGCCGCCCTTCTGAATTAGTGAGTGTGGCATCTCCAGAGGTCTTGCTAGTCAAGGCTGAGTCTCCCCTCGAAAAGGAATACCTGGAGCTGAAAAAGACTTTTAGTACAACAACAGAATATCTGCGTTCTGTTTTGGACTTCCATATCGGAGAGGAAACTGAGTAGCCGTTAGGGCTCCTTCCTTCACTTCTCTCACCTCTCGGGGATTGTGTCATCCTGAATAAAATAGAAAATTTTTCTGGATATTCCGCAAATGAGGTTTCAGTAGGCAATGAGGAGACACATTATTATTTTCGTTTAGGTGGGGGCGGAGCATCGGGATTCATGACCCACAGCACATTAATGATCTTCCATTTCCCATCGATCTTGGCCAGCTGCAGATAATCGTAGTACATTGCTGAAAGCACTTTGACCATGGCAATATCTTCCATGATGTCGAGGACTGTGACTGTGATCTTGCGCTTCTCCTCAGGCAGGAGCCCCATCTTTGCGCGTGTGCCTTCTATCAGGAAGTTCGCGCCCATCTTGTTCAGCATGGTTTTTCCTGTTTGGCGCACTTTGACGGGAATGACTTTGTTCAACTCCGGATGCAAAGCCCGTTCCATACGTTCTGCGTCTCCGGAAAATGCGCCTTCGATGTAGTCTCGTGCAGCTATTTCAACGGCTTGCTCTTCTTCCGGCAGTATCTTTTTTGCGGCATTTTTCGGGTTTCGTGTCCAGAGAACATTGATGATCTTCCATTCGCCATCGATTTTGGCCAGCTGCAGATAGTCCCAGAACATGGCTGATGTCGCCTTAACCATGGCCAGGCCTTCAAGAACATCAAGAATTTTCACCTCGATATCACGCTTGTCTTCAGCAAGAACAGCCACTTTAGCGCCCACAACCTGAATAAGCCTGGAAGCTCCGGCTTTGCGCAGGTATGACTTTCCAGTCTGGGGAATTCTTTCCACGATGACTTTGTTCAGTTCCGGATGGACGGCCCGCTCCATGCGTGCCGCATCCCCGGCATGCGCTCCGTCGATATAATCCAGGGCTGCCCTTTTTATGGCGTCTTCATCAGTCGATTCTGGAGATGAGGCTCTGACAGCTACTGAAAAAAGAACAAAAAAGAATACAGTGGCAACAATTAAAAGTTTCTTCATTTTAGACCTCGATTCTCGAATATCGCGCTTGCTTAATCATACGAACCGATGCAAATAAGGTTGCAATTAACATGCTCAAAAAGCGATTCCAGAGAAAAAAGAATCAGAATGTGCAAAGAGTTCTACATGGGGTCCACTACAAGACAGAATGTATTATCTAATGAACGGTAATTTATTGAAAGGCTTATTACTTGTTTTTTGCCCAACCAGCCTCTTCTTTACATCCTCAACCTCAGCTATACCAGGATTAGCGTCTCTCCAGAAGTCGAGGAACCACTTTGAGAGGTTCATCATTGAAGTTTGCGGATAAATTCAAGCATTGCATGAGTTACTTCGTCATCCTCTTCATGAAATTTTGCAACAAGAGAATTGTGGTTCCGGCCTTTAACTTCCAGGTAATGGGCATTTTTATTCCCAGCACTCTTAAGTCCCGCTATAAAGAAAATATTCTCATCACACCGCAAGGGAATATCGTTATCACCGCATATACAAAGACAGGCTGGTCCAACTTTTCTTAGGTGATAAAGAGGCGAGAATTCATCGATGATGATGGCACCTTTCGGTATTCCGCGTTCTTCTAAGATTGTCGTATGAGTCACCATCTGACCACTTATTGGGATTATACCTGCAATCTTTTGAACCGACATGTTATGCTTTTCCAGGTATCTTTCATCCATGCCGACAATTGCCGCCAAATACCCCCCTGCCGAATGGCCGGATATAAAAACCTTTTCCGGATCACCCCCATAGTTGGCGATATTCTTAAATGTCCAGGCAACCGCCGCTGCCGCATCTTCACTGTACACAGGATTTTTAACCTTCGGTGAGAACCGGTAGCTCACGAGAACAACACCAATACCCTCAGCCGTAAAACGCTTGGCAAAAGCTATACCCCAATTCCTAGTGCCCGTCTTCAAGCTCCCGCCATGAAACCAGACTATCGTCGGATAACTCTTTATGTTCTTCGGATAATAGATATCCAGCTTGCATTGCGTGCGGGCATAATCTGACTCAAGGCGTTCCTGTCTGTACGATATGTCACTAACTTTTACAAATTCGTCACCAGCATCGGATGCAGCGAAAAACAATACTGACACAAATACAAAACATAGTAATACAAATGCCCTGAAGAGTTTCTTCATACTTATTACTCCTTGTATCGTTTTGTAATTTTATTTTAGCAAAATGCCCCTAAATTCTCCTTTGGTTT
Source organism: Candidatus Aminicenantota bacterium (assembly GCA_050116035.1). GTDB lineage: Bacteria > Acidobacteriota > Aminicenantia > Aminicenantales > Aminicenantaceae > SOIA01. Next base: position 5,979 of record JASFPJ010000035.1, read on the forward strand.
CAGAATCTCAAAGTTCGTAATGTGAAGATTGTTATCTCTTCAACTCTCCTTGCCTTTTCTTCGCATCCTCGACCTCAGTGAGGCCTGAGTCAGCGTCTTTCCAGATGTCGAGAGCTCTCAGATAACGATATCATTCAGATATGTCAATTTTCAAGTCTTTCAAATCCAGTCATTCACTTTGTCTCTGTTTCCAAACCATTGTTTAAATCGAAATAGGAGTTGTCCGAATCAAAAAAGTTCCCCTTAAAGAGTAACAATTCCCTACAAACGGCGTATAAATATAGAAGGAGGCCAGACAATGTTCACAAACTATCTCAAAGTAGCTCTCAGAAATATAATCAAGCACAAGGGAATCTCATTTATCAACATATTCGGACTCGCAGTCGGCATGACCTGCGCTATACTCATTATTCTCTGGGTTCAAGTGCAGTTGAGTTACGACACAGGACAGGTCAATAGAGACCGGCTTTACAGGCTCGAGAATGAAACCTGGGTTGTGATGCCTCCTTATCTCCGGGAAACTGCAGCCGTCTTCCCTGAGGTGGAACAGGCTATAAGATTTTACTTCTGGCTGGAACCTACCTTAAAACACAACGAAAATATATTCACAGTCACTGAGTTTGCATTGGTTGACGATCCTGTATTCGAGGCATTTAATTTTGATTTCATCGCCGGGAATCCTGATATCGCTTTAGAGAATCCCTTCTCGCTGATACTTACAGAATCGATAGCAAAAAGGCTCTTTAAAGATGACGATCCCTTGGGAAAAATTGTGCAGATGAATAATCTGTATAAATACACTGTTACGGGGGTGATAAAAGACGTTAAAAAATTCCACATGGACATCAACGCATTCGCCTCTGTCAACGATATAACCAGATTATCAGGTAATAACAATTTTTTAACTGACCGCAATTTCAATTTTTCCATATATTTGCTGGTTCATCCGGAAGCGAACATTCCTGACCTTGTTCAAAAGATAAATAAAAGGGCCTCAGAAGTTGATCGCTACCAGAGCGATACTCTGCTCCTCAGGCCTTTTAACGACATCTATTTTGCCAATTTTCTTCAACATGAGAAAAACACCAAGCATGGAAACATCCATCTCGTTGTGGTCTTCTCCATAATTGCCGTCTTGATACTGGTCATTGCCTGTATTAACTTTGTTAATCTCACGATCGCCAAAACCAAAACGCGGGAAAAGGAGATCGCCGTCCGGAAGGTTGTCGGTGCCCGGCGGAGTTCCATCCAAAAACAATTCTTTGGGGAAACATTGATCATTGTGCTCGTCGCTCTTTTCCTGGCAGTACTTTTAACAAAACTGTTCCTCCCCAGTTTCAACATCCTGACAGGCGAAGATATTTCTCTTTTTCCTTTTAATTTGAAGTTATTATTCCTGATCTTGGGTGTTATGGTGTTTTCCGCTTTTGTCTCTGGAATCTATCCATCCTTTTATCTGTCTGTCTTAGAGCCGGTACTGGTCCTGAAAGGGAAATCCGGAAAAGGGAGGAAAAGCTCCATGCTGAGTAAGCTTCTGATCGCTTTTCAGTTTATCATCTCGATTTCTCTTATAATCGCGACCATTACTGTTGTTAAACAATTGAACTATATGCAGAGCTCAGACCTGGGGATGAACTATGAACAAACACTGACCAGTACTTTGAGAGGAGAGAAATTCCGAGGAGAAAGGGAAAAAGTACTGAGCAGCAAGCAAGCCTTTAAGGAACGATTGTTGACCAATCCGGCCATTCGGGGAGTCACTTTTTTGAATCAGCTCCCGGGTAAAATCACCAATACTTGGACATGGGCTTTTCCTGATAGAGAGGACGGCATCCCGGTGAGAGTGATAAACGCGGATCCCGATTTTATCGATCTCATGGAAATTGAAGTGATTGAAGGCCGGAATTTCTCCTATGAAACCCAGACCGATCTTGACTACAGATTCCTGATCAACGAAGAAGCCGTCAAACAGTTCGGATATCCCGAGCCTGTTGGCCGAATTGCGAATTCAGGAAGATACACAATTATTGGAGTCGTCAAGGATTTTCACTATAACTCATTGCACACCAAGATCGAACCCATGGCCATCACCTGGAGTTACTGGACGCAGAAGGCCTGCATAAAAATGGCAGGTGGTAGCATTCGGGAAACCATTCAACACATTGAAAATGTGTACAAGGAATTTTGTCCCGGATTCGCCCTTGAATACAGTTTTTTAGATGAAACGTTTGCGCGTCAGTATGAGTCAGAAAAACGGTTGGAGAAATTATTGCAGTATTTTGTCAGCCTTGCGATTATCATATCTTGTTTGGGACTTTTTGCCCTGACCGCATTTGTCGCAGAGCAAAAAACCAAAGAAATAGGGATTCGGAAAGTGTTGGGCTCCACAAAAACAAGCATCTTTGTCCTGCTTTCGAAGAGTTTTGCAAAATGGGTGCTGCTTGCCAACATCATTTCCTGGCCCATTGCCTATTACGTCCTCAACAATTGGCTCAAAAGCTTTGCCTACCGCATAAGCATAAACATCATGATTTTTGTCCTGAGTGGAGTGCTGGCGTTATTGATCGCACTTCTCACAGTGGGATACCAAGCTATTCGGGCCGCCTCGGCCAATCCGGCCGACTGCTTGAGGTATGAATAACTCAGGAAGTATCCCCGTTGACCTTTCCCATATAAGTATGTGAGGGTATTTTCAACTCAAACTTTTGAAGACCTTTATGCGGCTACTTCAATCCGGCCACCCATTTTTCGCCTTTCTCACCCAAAGTGGTACAATAAATATATAAACGTCATGATCATTGAATAGCTGTAGAGATGTAAAAGTGAGCAAAAACAGGTTCATGAAGTTGTTTTTACATACTGTCTTCCTACTAGCAGTCTTTTCCTTTATAACCAGCTGCAAAGGAAACAACGATTTCGACTACGAGTATCAAAGACCAGAGTTATTGAATGATGGGTGGCAGGTATCGACGCTCGAAAACGAAGGAATCGATGAGGACGGAATCCGCGACTTGATGAATCTCATCCATTCAGATTATGACTTCATGTACAGCCTGCTGATCGTCCGGAACGGCAAACTGGTGCTCGAGGAGTACTTCGGAGAATGCAGCCGAGGCTGGCTGTTCCCGATTCAATCGAGCACCAAGAGCTTCGCTGCCGCATTGATCGGGATCGCTCTGGACCAGGGCTTTATCAGCAGCGTCGATGAGCCGATTGTCACCTTTTTTCCGGAGTATTTATACCTGTTCGACAGCACCAAAGAAACGGTCACTCTTAGACATGTCCTGATGATGGCGGCCGGTTTCGACTGGAATGAATTGTATGTTCCTTATTCTAATCCGAACAACGACAATTATATCGGTAACGAAGCATCGAATTACATAGAGTATGCTCTTAGCAAATCTGTGGTGGATATGCCTGGGACCTTCTGGAATTACAACAGCGGATGTTCAATTATTTTAGGCGGTATTATCAAGAATACCACAAGCATGCCAGCGGATGAATTCGCTGAGACGTACCTTTTTCAGCCTCTTGGAAACATACCTTACGATTGGTGGATCATGAATGGCGATGTTGTCTCGACACACGGAGGACTGTCGCTGCTCGCTCGGGATATGGCAAAATTCGGTCAATTACACTTGGAGAATGGCACATGGAACGGCCAACGCATTATTTCAGAACAGTGGGTGACAGAGTCGACAAGTGCACACATCCCCCGGACCGATGTCGCATGCTACGATGATATAAATTCCAAATATGGATATCAGTGGTGGCTGGATACAGTGAACGGCCATGAGGTCTATTACACAAGCGGCTTGGGAGGGCAGTTCATTTTCGTTATTTCCGATCTCAACCTGGTCGTCATCACCACTGCAGAAACAGGCAGCGACCCAATCTTTGGACAACAGCATGAACAGGTCAGGAGCTTGCTCGGCGAGTATATACTGCCGATAGTGAAATAATTCTTTGCTCAAGCTCATTCAACTGTTTTATCGTCCGATCCCATTTTTTAGAAGTGTGAAATCGGGGATTGTTCCCAATTTCTAAAATGTCGAATGTTGAGATGCGACCCCTAACTTATATATTCCTATTCCTGGACGATGGGCGAGGCTTTGGGATTGAGGGGATTGATGCGGGCTGACAGAGAAAAGAGAAAGGGATACCTATCCTTCAGGTGTGCGGTGTAGGTGATCCACTCCGATACAATCGCAGAATAGGCTCTTCGGAGATCTATTTTCAGGTGGGCGATATCTGTTTTCGGGATGTTCCGCAGTGATTCCCGAAAATTCAATTCCTCCGAGAGATGAAAAATGGCCCACAACAGATCGGTAAAGCGTTCATTTTCGAGAAGAATGGGATTCTCCAAAAGACGCACGAGAAAGGAGTGTTTCTCTTTGAGGAAATCACGCAGATCCTCCAGACCATCCACATCGAAGACAATGCTGTATTTGAATGAAGCGGCCTTGGATCGGGCATCGCGGAATTTTTTCTTATCCCAGTGCGCATCAATCAGAATCTCGCTCTCGAGTTGTTCAGCATTTTCCACAAAATCACTAAAGCGGTGCAAGAGTCCCATTCCCACTTCACTGAAAAAAGTGCCGATAACCATATTCAGTTTCTGGAGGATGGATCTTTTTTCTCTGCTGGCCAGAAGCCGCTCAATGATCAGGAGGACCAAAAGGACATCGATGAACAAGAATCCGAAATCCCCGATCATGTAGAGAAAGATATGATGGACATCGTGGAAAATGAAATAATGAACGGTATACGACAACGCCGAAGCCAGAATAAATAATAGAGCAATACGAAATGTCCAGCTTTTTAGTATTTTTTTCATGTGTTTACCTCATTCTGAAATATTCTTAATTTATTCTAAAATTCATAACGAAGCAAGCCAAACCTGGGCATATGAATAATGCACGTTAATTATTCTATGCCTTCTCATGTTTTCATCACAAATTCTATCGCATCGAAAGACGAATGATAAGGGCATAAAAATACTCCTGTCCTTTCTCGGGATTTTCTCACGCTTTCAAAATACTACACCTCCATTTTTCATCTGTCCATTTTACACGAATTATATTCTTTCAAGCTCCATTCTAATGCCATGAATCTTTGCCCGGAGACGTGCATGAAAAAAACACTAAGTTATGTTATAAAACAGAGCCAAGGAGGACGAAATGAAGAAAACCCAAAAGAACCAATTGTTTTGTTTTACAGCCATCGTTTTGATACTTCTCCCGATCCTGGTCAATGCCCAAGGAAACCTGGACGATTACGAACGGGCAGACAGCTACCGCTCCAAGCTAAGGAACCTGGTCTATAACGCCGCCGACCGGCCGAATTGGATCGAAGAGTCCAACCGTTTTTGGTACCGGGTTCACACTCGTGAGGGAGACATGTTCTTTCTTGTGGATGCAGAGAAAAAGACTAAAAAACCGGTCTTCGACCACAAAAAACTTGTCCAGGACTTAGCCAAAGCAAGCGGGGAAGAGGTCAAACCTGATTCACTCCCTTTCCGGACCATTGAGTTTGATAAAGATATGCGGCTTGTGTCTTTTAAGGCCTTTGGATACCACTGGACCTATGATTTGAAGACAAAACGTCTTGAGAAGGGTGAGGAAGCCGAGGAATCTGACCGGCCCCGCCGCAGCGAGGAGGTGAAATCCCCGGACAAGAAGTGGCTGGCTTTCATCCGTGATTATAATCTATTTGTTCGCTCTGTGGAGACGGCCGAAGAATTCCGCTTATCCACAGACGGAACAGAAGATAACTATTATGAGCGCATTTCCTGGTCTCCAGATTCCAAGAAAATCGCGGTCTTCCAGTTCAAGCGAGGGCTGGAGTCCACTGTCCATCTTATCGAATCTTCACCCAAGGATCAGTTCCTCGCCAAGATGCGGTCTCGAACATACCAGCTCCCCGGTGATGTCCTCGATATCCCCCGGCCATGCGTATTCTTCGTAGAAAACAAGTCTCCTGTCAAGGTCGACCTTTTCCTCAATCCCGCTCCCTGGGGGATGCGGCGCCCAATCTGGAACAAAAACTCCAAAGACTTTGTCCTCCGCTACCAGGAGCGAGGGGAGAAACTCGCCCGGGCTTACCATATCGATGCCCGCTCTGGCAAGGCTCGAATAATCCTGGAGGAGAAGGCGGATACGTTCATCGACCGCTACAATGCGTATCTCGAATACGTCAGCTTGTCGGATGAAGTTATCTGGAGCTCAGAATCGAATGGGTGGCGGCATCTCTATCTTTACGACACGAAGGAAGGGCAGCTTAAAAACCAGATCACAGGAGGAGAATGGGTGGTCCGCGGCATCACTCATGTGGATGAGAAGGCGCGCCAGGTTTATTTCCGGGCAAGTGGAAGGGAGCCGGATGAGGATCCCTACTTTATCCATTATTACCGGATTCATCTCGACGGAACTCATCTCACTAATCTGACTCCAGAGCCCGGCCATCACTCTCTCGTCTTCTCCCACGATAAAAAGTTCTTCGTGGATACCTACTCGAAGCCTGACGTGCCTCCGGTCACTGTTCTCCGCCGTTCTCAGGATGGAAGTGTCGTGATGGAGTTGGAGAAAGCTGACATCCAGGATCTCCTGGCTGCCGACTGGAAGACGCCAGAGCCTTTTGTGGCCAAGGGAAGGGAAGGAACAACCGACATCTGGGGTGTAATCTACCGCCCGATCAATTTCGACTCCTCTAAAAACTATCCCGTGATCGAGTACATCTATGCCGGGCCCCACGGTTCCCATGTGCCAAAGAATTTCCGTGCCGACAGAGCCCAGCAAGCCCTGACAGAACTAGGTTTTATCGTGGTCCAGATGGACGGGATGGGCACGGCCAACCGCTCAAAGGCCTTCCACGATGTGGCCTGGCAGAATATCGCTGATGCGGGATTTCCAGACCGGATCCTCTGGATCAAAGCAGCGGCCGAGAAATATCCGTATATGGATATCTCCCGTGTTGGGATTTACGGGACCTCGGCAGGAGGGCAGAACTCAACCGCGGCAGTCCTATTCCATCCCGAGTTCTACAAGGTGGCTGTCTCCTCCTGCGGCTGCCACGACAACCGGATGGACAAAGCGGTCTGGAATGAGCAGTGGATGGGTTATCCTGTCGGTTCCCATTATGCGGAACAGTCCAATGTCACCAACGCTCCCATGCTCGTGGGCAAGCTTCTGCTGATCGTCGGTGAAGTGGATACTAATGTACCTCCTGAGTCCACACTCAAGGTCGTTGACGCTCTCATCCAGGCGAAAAAAGATTTTGACCTTCTGGTCCTTCCCGGCGTGGGGCACTCATCGGGCGGTGAATACGGAGAAAGACGCCGGCGCGACTTTTTCGTCGAGCATCTTTTGAGTGTCGCCCCCCCTGATTGGAACAAAATGGAGAAGGATGATCTTTAGAGACAATTTCCCATCATTATCGCTGCTGCGGTTTTATTTAAAATTGTTGCTCCGGGATGATTTCTCCGGTTGTGGTGTTTAACTTATATAAATCGACATTAAACAATAAATGCTGAATTTAATTGTGTGAGGCTGTCCATATCCCTCTACTGCAACCAGTTAAAGTGCCTTCCATATTGTCTTTATCAATAAAATATCCCTTCCAGATATTTACTATCTAAATATTCAGAACAACAAATTTCCATTTGCCCCTTGTACCATTGCATATTCCTCCGAAGTAGAGATTTTTAATTTTTTCAAGTTTCTGGAAACCTTTTTTATCTCTGTTGCGTCTAATCCATTGAAGTTTGATTTTTTCGAAGTGCTGTGTTACACTAAGTACTTCGAAAAATTCGAAGTGTGTATTTCAAGGAGAACTGCATGAAAGTTTTCACCAAAAAAGAGGAGCAAATCCTCCTGTCCATTTACCATCTCAAAGATAAGGCCTATCTGATCCCGATCCGTGAAGAGATCAAAAAATACACGGGAAAAGAGTACTCCGTGGGCACGATCTATGCCCCTTTGAACCGCTTACATGTTTACGGGTACCTGACAACACATGTCGAAAAACCAGACACTGCTGCAGGGGGGAAACCCATCAAGTACTACAGGCTGACAAAAAGGGGGTATGCCGCGCTGGAGTCTCTCAAAAAACAGAATGAAATGATGTGGGAAGGGTTCAAAACACCCGCCTTTGAAGATTAGCATTGAAATGGAAAAAAATCAGAAAAAGATGCCTGGATTGGCCTTATGGCTGCTGAGGCGCGTCCTGCCCAGGCAGGATTATGTCTATCTGAACGGCAATTTCGAAGACATGTACGCGCATAGGTCCAGCACCAAGGGCTCTTTAAGGGCCAGAATCTGGATCTGGGGCGAGATCATCAAATCTCTGCCCGGATTTCTGTATGCTTCGCTTTACTGGAGGATGACGATGTTTAAAAATTATTTCCTAATGACTCTGAGAAATATCCGCAAACACACTCTTCATTCGGTCATCAACATTGCGGGGCTTTCTGTCGGGATGGCCGTCTGCCTTCTCATCTTTCTTTGGATTCAAGATGAATTCAGGTATGACCGGTTTCACGCGAACAAGGACGAAATCGCTCAGGTGTATTCTGAAATGTTGTACTCGAGCGGAAACAGCCAAATAGTCATGGGCTCTTACTTCCCGCTGGCCAAAATCCTGAAGGAGGAGTGCCCCGAGGTTAGAGAGGCTGTCCGGTATGAATCTGCTTCGGGATTGCTGCTGAGTCATGGTGAAAAGCAATTCACGAACGATTCTGTGGGGCTAGCAGATCCGGGCTTCTTTGATGTATTTTCCTTCCCCTTCACCCAAGGCAATCCCGATTCGGCTTTGAGGGAGCCCTATTCCGTTATCCTGACAGAAAAAATGGCGAAAAAGTATTTCGGGAGCGAGGATCCGCTCGGGAAAACCATAACTCTGCTCAATGATTTTGACCTCCAGGTCACAGGAGTTATACAGGATGTTCCAAAACAGTCCTCTTTCCAGTTTGATTGTGTCATGCCCTATCTCTTGAAGTTCGCTCCGGATTTCCAGGAACCCGAGCACTGGGGAGGAAATCCGCTCAATACCTACGTCCTTCTGCATAAGGATGTTAACCATCTTGAAGTGGAACAAAAAATCACCGGCATCGTGGAGAAACACGCACAGTGGGAAACGGCGAAGGTCACGTTTCACCTGCACCCCTTTACAAAAAAACACCTGTACTCCACTCAGGGGGGGGGATTGATCCAAACCCTGTTGATCTTTTCGGCCATCGCCCTGTTTGTTCTGCTTATCGCCTGCATCAATTTCATGAACTTGAGCACAGCCAAGGCAGCCACCCGGGCAAAGGAAGTCGGTATTCGCAAGGTGATCGGTGCGAGAAAGATCGACCTCATCCGGCAGTTTATCGGCGAGTCCCTGATGATCTCACTCGTTACCTTGCTGATCGCAATCGCTCTTATGGCGACCTTTCTCCCGACGTTTAATTCACTCCTGGGAAAACAGTTTTCGTTGAGTCTCCTGCTCGAACCGGTCGTTGCCCTTGGATTTTTGGGAATAGCCCTATTCACAGGAGCCCTCGCCGGCGCTTATCCGGCTCTCTATCTTTCAGCTTTTCAACCCGGTAACATCCTCAAAGGTCTGATCCGGAGCGGGACCAAAAGCTCTCTGCGCAAGATCCTCGTCGTCGTGCAGTTTTCGCTCACTATCATCATGATCATCAGCACGGTCGTTCTCTTCAAACAACTGGGATTTGTGATGAGCACGGACCTGGGATTCGACAGAGAAAACCTTGTTGCGGTCCGGATGAGTCAACGGATGCAGGAGAGCTTCGAACCGTTTGGAAACGAGCTGAAGGCGAATCCTCAGGTCCAAAGTGTGACGAGAAGCCTCCAGGGCCCCTGGCATATCGGGTCAACGGTCTCCGCTGTGGACTGGGATGGCAAACCGCCGGATGAAACTGTCAGCATGCACTGGGATTATGTGGGATACGATTATTTTGCAACCTTTGGTATGGAAATCACCCAAGGCCGGGCGTTCTCCAGAGAACATCCCACAGATCCAACAGAGGCCTATATTGTGAATGAGGAGGCAGTGAATATGATGGGAATGGAGTCGCCTGTCGGGAAGCGGCTCTCGGTTTTCCGGAACGAAGGCCGAATCATCGGGGTCGTGAAGAACTTCCACTTTCAGCCCCTTTATCATGCAGTTAAGCCTTTTGCTTTTATGCTCAGGCCCGGTTCCGGTTCCCTGGCATTCGTCAGGATACGACCGGAAAATATTTCGGGAACTCTGGATCACATCACGAACACAATGAAACAATTCGACCCGGGTTCTCCCCCGAGCCCCATCTTCTTCAACGATGTTCTCACCAACTACATCTACACCACAGAGAGGCAGGCGAGAAAAATTGCCGGATACTTCACTCTGCTCGCCTTAATGATATCCAGTCTCGGGCTTTTTGGCCTTGCGGCTTTTATTGCAGAACAGCGCACCAAGGAGATCGGCATCCGCAAGGTCGTTGGCGCTTCGATCAAGGACGTGGTGTTCATGCTGTCCAAAGACTTTACCAAATGGGTGTTGGTGTCCAATGTCATAGCTTGGCCTGTTGCCTATTTCGTGATGAGGAAAATCCTCGAACGTTATGCCTACAGAACGCATATCGGGCTGGAAATATTCGTGTTATCCGGACTGGCGGCCCTCTTCATCGCTCTACTGACTGTCAGCTATCAAGCGATCAAATCCGCCCGGGCCAATCCTGCCGACTCCCTCCGCTACGAATAGCCCTGGGGTGCCTATCTATTTATAATTCTTAGCGCGTTCAGGCTTGATTCAAGTTTTGGCCATTCAAACATTCGCCCTATCCTGAGTTCACAGCAAAAGTGACTC
>JASFPJ010000036.1:0-16691 GCA_050116035.1 Candidatus Aminicenantota bacterium
TTTATTTTGTATATTCCGGGGGGTCTTCTTCTGCTCGCAAAAATAGCTCTTCACATTCCTGGGTTGAACAGCCTGAGCGACTCTCTCATCCTCCGCTTACACATGGCTTCGGAAAAATTAGACCTCATTCATTTTGCTCTCTTTTCAACACTGACTCTGCTGAGTATTTTTCATAGCTCCCGGAAACCCTCTAATCTTATGGTCAGAAAGCAGCTGAAATGGATTATCTACGGACTCGGGGCGGGGATCATTCCATTCACACTTGTTTACATTATCCCTTTCATGTTCGGGCAGGTGCCGTCTAAAGCGGCAGAACTCACCGTTATCCTCCAGGCTCTCATCCCTCTGACCTTTTCTTATTCCATCTCCAAGCGCAGGATTATGAATTTTGAACTGCTTCTCAAAAAAGCAATCACTCTGATATCTTCATCTGCGGTCCTGGCTATTGTCTATTTCATCGTCAGTTCACAAACAAAAGGATTTGCTGAAAATAGGCTTAATGCCATCATCCTTGGAATTATTGCCATTATCCTCGGAGCCACCCTCTTTGACCCTTTGAAAAAACTCATTCAATCCATCCTGGATAGAGCCTTTTATAAACGCAGCTATAAATACCGAAAGACTCTTCTTTCCATAAGCAAGGAGCTCAGCCGGGAAAGGAGCCTCCAGAAGCTCTCTCAATCTCTCCTTGATATGATCGCCAATGCACTCTCTCTGAAATGCATCGCTCTTCTTCTGCCCACAGAAAATGAAGAAAATTCATTTGCCATTTTAAGATCCCGCGGGAAATTATCCACAGCGGGCAACCAAATCACTTTCGATAGTCAGCTCTACGAAGATTTGAAAGAAAAGGATTTTCTGTCTTACTATTCCTATGCTGAGAAAAAAGATATGCAGAATAAATTTGAAGACCTTTCCTCCTCTACGTTTTTCCATTATATGCCGTTAAAGGTCGAGAACAAACTCATCGGCTGCCTGGGAATGGGGAAAAAGGTGGATAACACATTTCTCAGCAGTGAAGACTGGGAGCTTCTGACCACCATATCTTCCCCTGCCGCTCTGGCTCTTGAAAATGCCTATCTGTACAGCCAGGCCAGCATCCGAGCGATGGAGCTGGAAAGGCTCAAGGATTATAGTGAAAACATCATAGAAAGCCTAACCATGGGAGTCGCGGTCATTGACCGGAGAGGTAAGATAACAGGTTGGAACCGAGTTCTGGAAGAAACGTTCTTGAAGAAAAAAGAAGAAGTCCTGGATAAAACTCTAGAAAAAGTATTAGGCAAGAAAAACTACGCGGCCCTTTTTCCCTTGGATTCCCAAAGAGATTTTCGCCTTTTGAGTGAAATCACTCTTGACATGCCATCTGGAGGCCAGAAAATATTCGATATATCCAAAACTCCTCTGCTGGATAATGAAATGAAACCTTACGGAACAGTCATTGCTTTTGAAGACATAACAGAAAAAATCTCGCTCCAGCAGCAGCTCCTCACAACAGAGAAACTTGCATCCATCGGCCTCCTCTCTGCAGGAGTCGCCCATGAGATCAACACGCCACTCACCGGGATTTCAAGCTATGTTCAAATTCTTCAGAAAAAACTTTCAGACGATCATCATTCTCAAATTCTTGAAAAAATCGAGACACAAACAGATAGAGTCACTAGAATAATCAAAAATCTTCTCAACTTTGCTCGAAATCCTTCGGAATCATCATTTCATCAAGTCAACCTCAAGGAATGCCTCGAGGAAATCATATCTCTGATTGAGTACAAGCTAAAAAACATGAATATCAATTTAGAGCTGGAGCTTTCTCCTTTGGAATCTATCTGGGCAGAAGGAGAAAAACTCCAACAGGTTTTCATAAACATCATCCTCAATGCCATCGACGCAATGCCAGAAGGGGGGACTCTGAAAATAGAGCTCCATCAGGAAGAGAACCGGGCTATCGTGAAAATCGAAGACACTGGAATGGGGATCAAAAAGCAAGACTTACCCCATATATTTGATCCATTTTTTACCACGAAGGGGATTGGAAAGGGGACGGGCCTCGGCTTATCCATCAGCCATGCGATCATCAAAGAGCATGAAGGTCATATTTCAGTGAAAAGCGAGAGCGGGAAAGGCTCTCTTTTCTCGATCTTTATCCCCATGGATTTGAAAAAGACGAATAAACTCTCTGTATCCTAAGGAAAAAAATGACGAAAAAAGGAACAATTCACATCATCGATGACGAGCCAATTATCCACGAGGTATTGGGCGACCTTTTGAGTTCAGAGGGGTACACCGTTGTCAATTCTACTAACGGAGAAGAGGCTCTTGAGAAGCATTCTCCCCAGGCCTATGAACTCATCCTCTTGGACCTTCTTATGCCTGGGATGGATGGGATTGAAGTCCTGAAAAGACTCAAGAAGATCGACCCTCACTCTATTATCGTCATTATAACAGCTTACGCCTCAGTTGAATCCGCCATTTCTGCGATGAAAATAGGGGCGTTCGACTATATTCAAAAACCTTTTAAGCACGATGAATTGCTTTTAACCGTGGGAAGAGCCATAAAGCACAAAAGACTTCAGGAAGAAAATCTGCGTTTGAAAGATGAGCTCAAGAGAAAATTCAGCTTTGAAAACATCATCGGAAAAAGTAAAGTCATGCAGGATGTGTTTGAACTCATAAAAGCCTCTGCCCCCACACGCAGCACCATATTGCTTCAGGGAGAGAGCGGAACAGGAAAAGAGCTCGTCGCAAGAGCCATTCATCAGAATAGCGACCGTGCGAGTTTCCCCTTCATCACCGTCAACAGCGGCTCTCTTCCACCAGACCTTTTAGAGAGTCATCTTTTCGGTCACGTCAAAGGCGCATTTACAGGGGCAGTCAACCTAAAGAAGGGATTGTTTGAAGCGGCTGAAAACGGAACTATCTTCTTTGATGAGATATCTTCTTTGAACCAGGAAACTCAATCGAAACTGCTCCGGGTGATGCAAGAAAGAGAATTCATGAGACTCGGAGGGACAAAAATAATCAAGGTTGATGTCAGGGTCGTGGCCGCCACCAATTCAGAACTGGAAGAGCTCGTGCGTCATCAGAGGTTTCGTCAGGATCTCTTCTATCGGCTCAACGTGATTAAAATCGAGCTGCCTCCCCTTAGAGAAAGAAAAGAGGATATTCCCCTTCTTGTCAAACACTTTTTAAACATCTACGGAAAAGAAAATAAAAAAGAGATCGAAGGTGTCTCTGAAGATGTCCTGGAAATTCTGGCCATTTACGACTGGCCGGGAAACATCAGAGAACTGGAAAACCTTATCGAGAGGGCCGTTGTCCTCACCAAAACCAACCTCATCACCAGAGAAAACCTCCCTCCTTTCGTTATTTCTCCTCAAGCAGAGAAAGCGTCAATCGCTTCAACATCCCAAGACCTCAACCTCAAAGAGGGCCTTCAGACATTCCAGAAAAAGGCCATTATCGCTGCCTTGAAGCAAAGTAAGGGAGTTCAGAAGAATGCAGCCAGCCTTTTGGGGGTCAAGCCAACAACTTTGAATGAGATGATCAAAAGGCTGAATATTGATGTTTCTGATATATCCTGAAATATCAGAAAAGGGGATAGGAGGACTCGCTCAGTCATTCGGTTGCGTTTATATAATGACATTGCGAACAGAGTGAAGCAATTTCATCAAAAGAAATGTATTTTCTTATAAGAGATTGCCACGCTACGCCCGCGATGACACTTTAAGCTTTACTATCATTACCAAAAGAGCTGCCTGATCGCTGAGCATAAACAACAGGCTGCTTTTTTTGAAGAAGGGGGACAGTCCCTATCTTCTTTAAAATAATGACTTAAGGGGACAGTCCCCATAAAAAAGTAGCCTGTCCCCTTTTTTTAATGGAACTTTCCAGGTACAGCATTATCGGGATTGACCTCAATTCTCTGGGGCTTCACCCGTAACTCTATCTCAAACTCTTCATTCTTCTCATCGACAACAACCATCCGTCTGACTCTATCTCCATTCTCTTTCCACTCAATCCAAAGCGGAAAAATAAACACATCTTTCATCTGGTTGATTCTCAATCTCAGGATATATCCATCACCGGATCTCTGGATAGAGTGAAACACTTTGACCTTTGGAAGTGTGTATGAACTAAACCAATTCTTAAAGAATACTCTTAGGTCTTTCCCTGACGCCTCTTCCATTGCTTTTATGAAAACACTCGTACTCGCCGTCCCGTATTTATGTCTCCGATAAAACTCTTTTAATCCATTAAAAAATATTTCCTCCCCAAGAAGGTCTTTGAGCATATTCAAGGCCAAAGCTGTTTTATTGTATATGATAGTCTGGAAGGCCATTGGATCATGCAGAGCGAGGCGGGCACCCAAGGTTATCGGTCCCCATTTAGACATTTTTTCTGTCCAGTGGGAAAGCTTTCCAAAAATCGGCTCCAGCACTTCTTTCCCATGCTTTTGGCTCAAATATTGAATAGCTGAAAACTGAGCCAATCCTTCGCTCAACCATACATCATGATATGTCTTCCAGGTCACAGCCTGTCCCCACCACTGGTGGGAAATTTCATGGGCGATGAAATATTCCCTCCAGCGAGACAGGTCAACTGGACTCCTGACGGGGACGAGTAAGGGACTATCCGGAGTTTGATACAACTCATTGATAATGATGAAGGAGGCAGGAGAGTGTCCTCCGAACGTTGTCCACAATCTTCGGACAACGCTTAATTTTTCGTAGGGATAGGTTCCGAATTTTTCCTCAAAAAATTGAACTATACTCTTGGCTTCCCTGAGAAGCCCTTTTTTCTCAAAAAGAACACCCGTGGAATAGAAATGCTGCAGGGGGAGTGAATCATGATCTTCCCCGACATTCGTAAATTTTCCGATAATAAAAGAGAGATATTTGACCGGATATTTCACATCGAAGATATAAACCGAATTCTCCGTTTTATTGCCTTGCCTCGCTTTATCTGCACTGTTCAAAAGGGATGTCTCTATCATTTCTCCGTTAGAGATACACTGGTAGACGGCAGGGATTGAGATTTTTAGGCGGGCCCGAAAATAATCATTTCCAGAGGGTGACGGGTACCATTTGGCCCGCTGACTGAACAAATAAGTCTCGAACTTAACATCAATGACCGAGAGTTTCCTACCCGGATCATCCCTCCTAGTAATCTGAGGAGGAGCAACGGCATCTGTAATCTCCACCGGTGGCCTGAGTTTTCCACGATAAAATACTTCGATAGAATAAGGCTTATTTTTTGGAGGAGAATGGATGAAATAGACATAAAGAATTTCTCTCAACTTGTCCTGGCTGTAGAATAGCGACCGCCCTTCCTCATCTTGAATGCGAAGAATATTAAGTTTCGGATTAAGCTTGAGTTTTAATTTTTGGAGCGAGTCCACTTGAGATTCCACTTCAATCTTGGCTTTTCCGGAAAGAAAATACCGTTCAGGCTTAAAATCTAAATCAATCTGGTAGCTCTTCACTTTGAACATTTGGCCAAAAGATAAGAATAGTCTTTTCTCTTTTCCTTCAGAGGCCGGTGAATACAGATTGATGATTTGCTTATCCTTCCATCGATAGAGGTTGATTTCTTCATCTGTGAAAGGAGAATAGACATAGGTAAACGTCCCAAGTTTTTCTCCTCTGAAGCCAAAGACTGCTTCATCACCTTGAGGCAAAGTTGAAAAAAGCTCCTTATTCAGAGAATTTTCCACGGTGAATGAACGGGGATAGTGCTTGAAAAATATGGATCGTGCTGCGCTCCTCTCTTCAGAGGATGGCTCAAAGTTTTTCCATTCAGGGCTTTTATTTATCTTTATGTTGTTCTGAAAGAAATGATTCGAAAACCTGAGACATGCATACGTCAGTTTATCTTCAAGAAATTCTTTTTTATAGGACAATTTTAGCTGATGCCTTTCAATCGGGTCTGAAGGGAAGAAACGCACATCTCCTTTCCCTATGATGAGCAAGGCCGTTTCCAGCTCAGGGACATTGTCATAAAAGAGCCAAGCGTCCTTGAAGATCAGTTTTATGTCTTCATGTTCGACTTCAATCGACTCAACTCTTTCCACCCTATCTGATGGGATCTGAATTTTGTATAGAGAGCCGATGTTTCCAGCCACAATTTTTTTAGTTATTTGCCATTGACTGTCTACCTTAAGAAGTTCCAGGTGCCAAGTTTCGATAATCGCAGAATAAGAATTTTGAAATAGAACCTGCAAGAAAATTTCAGCATTATTTTCGTTCTGAATCCTATCGCTCATCTTGTATAAAGTCGCTTTCTCCATCTTGAAAAGATCGAATATATTCTTGAAACTAGTCTCTTCAACTGATCTGATATCGTGAGCGAAATTCTCCAAATAAGCGACGATATTCTTCTGTGTCAAGGAATTTTGAATCTGACCAATAAAATTACTCAGGCTGTACTCTTGTGCATGAAGAAACGGATAGAGGATTAATGTGAGAAGCAAGGAGAGGAAAACCTGAATGATCAGTCTCTTTTTCATTTAATTATTATAGCATAAATATAAATTCCCTATAAATCATATAGGATATCTGATGTTTATCATTCGCTGCATTTTTCTGAACAAAACTTCAGTAAAAAAAGCTGCAATTTTTGTGCCATTTGAATCGACTCTAAAATAATCAATAATCAGGAAAGCCAAGGAGTATACAGAACAGATTGACCTAAAATTGGCCGAAAAGTGTAAAAAAAATTAACATTATTTCGGCTAGTCCCTCTTATTTTTGGGATTAGATCTCGAAATTTGGATAATCTCAAAGTATTATCCTGAAATCTGACCTATATTCTGACCCCCATGACTGGATGTCGAAGCCTGAAAAAAATTATTTTTTTTCCTCGTTGTCCACAAAATCCTCTTCCCATGTGATAAAGCTGTGATAGAATAACCGGTCTCCCTCCTCGATTCCTCGAGTAATCTCTGTAATGTGGGAAGTTTTTGCCCCAAAGGCCTCCACAGCATAAATAACCGCTTTCTCTGGATCCGTATCATCCCCGCAGGTGTAAAAGTCCAAGGCACCATACCCGTATTCAGGCCACGTATGGGTGGAAATGTGCGACTCAGAAATCACGATAACTCCGCTGACTCCTTTCGGGGGAAACCTGTTGACCGAAATGGACCAGACCTTCGCTCCAGCGACTTCAGCCGCTTTGACTAATATATGCTGAACCTTCTCAA
The DNA here is from genome assembly GCA_050116035.1 of Candidatus Aminicenantota bacterium. GTDB lineage: Bacteria > Acidobacteriota > Aminicenantia > Aminicenantales > Aminicenantaceae > SOIA01. The sequence continues at coordinate 7,196 of JASFPJ010000036.1, forward strand.
CACTACCGATTATTTTTGGGTCGCACCCAGAAGCTTCAACGATATAATGATGCCCGATTGACCGATGAATTTTTTGAGGCATTTTTGTGCTCCTTCAAGAGAGTGAACCTAATTATGGCACAACCTCCCTTTCTGTCAATAGTATTTTGGAGGGATCATACACCAGAAGCAGGCATTGAAAGCTTATAAAACCTTGTAGTCTGGCCCTAAACTCTAACTCTTAAATGATGAAATCTGAAAAATCGTTGACAATGATAATATTTATTTGTTATAAAACTTTGTTAAACATCATACTATAAATCTAATATTATTCATATTCAAAGGAGGAATCATTAATTTTATAATCTCCGTTAGCCTTTCTTTCTCAAATCAATCAAGATACAGCATTTCCAAGCGCTGAAAATCAAACAGCTGTCAATTTTAATTATGATTCCACACAAGAGTCCGAATCGAAACTTCTCACCTCAAGAGAAGGCCTCATTTTTTTCTTCTGCTTAATTGAAAATATAATACAATGGAGGAAAACCTGTGGAGGTGCAAGAATCAAAAGTCAAATCATTCGTAACAAAATACCGAAGCGAAAAAAAAGCTCTTATATCGGTCCTGCAGGACATTCAAGAAGAGTATAATTATCTTCCCCAGGAAGCATTGAGAATTGTTTCGGAAACTTTGGGGATTCCTCTCATCGATATCATTGGAGTTGCGACTTTTTATCGCGCATTCAGCCTCGAACCAAGAGGAAAGCATCTCGTGACAGTTTGTATGGGGACGGCCTGTCACGTCAGAGGAGGCCCAAAAATTCTTGAAGAATTCGAAAGAAAGTTAAATATTGGTGCGGGAGAGACCACAGAAGACAAACAATTCAGCTTAGAAACAGTGGCCTGTCTGGGCTGCTGTGCGATCGGGCCTGTGGTTGTCGTGGATGGCGATTACCATGCACAAACATCAATCCGGAAAGTTGGTTCAATCCTGAAGAAGTACATGAAAAAAGAGAAGAAAAATGAAATCAACTAAGAGAATGAAGACAACCGAGGACTTGACTCAGGCCATTCACAGTCAAATCAAAAAGAGGCAGTCCGAAAAAAAACCTGTATTGACTGTATCAGCCGGGACATGCGGTCAAGCCCGCGGTTCTTTAAAGGTCATTGATTCTTTAAAAAAAGCCATAAAGAAAAACAATTTAGAAGATGAAGTCAAAATAAAAGTCACCGGATGCCATGGATTCTGTGAAGCTGAACCCAACATCATCATCCAGCCTCAAGATATTTTTTACCAGAAAGTTCAGCCCAAGGACGCAAAAGACATTGCATCTCAAACAATTATCAATAATGAAATCATCGACAGACTCCTTTTTTCTGACCCGATTTCAAAAAAAACTGTCCTCAAGGAAGACGATATATCCTTTTATAAGAAACAAAAACGGATCCTTCTTGGAGATAACGCCCTTATTGATCCAACTGACATCGATGACTATCTCTCTGTGGGTGGATATGGTTCACTGGCAAAAGTCCTGAGTGAAATGACACCAGAAGAAGTCATCGAGATCATAAAGCAATCAGGCTTGAGAGGTCGAGGAGGTGCCGGTTTTCCCGCTGGATACAAATGGGAATTCACAAGGAAAGCGAAAGATAATCCCAAATACATCATTTGCAACGCTGATGAAGGAGACCCTGGCGCTTACATGGATCGTAGCTTATTGGAAGGAAATCCTCATCGCGTTCTCGAAGGGATGATTATCGGGGCTTATGCGGTGGGTGCAGAGGAAGGCACCATCTATGTCCGAGATGAATATCCTCTCGCGGTGAAACACATATTTTTAGCCATTTCGCAGGCAGAAAAACTGGGCCTTCTCGGGGAAAAAATTCTCAGTACAGATTTCAACTTCAAGATTCACGTTTCCAAGGGCGCTGGAGCTTTTGTCTGTGGTGAAGAAACGGCATTGATTGCTTCAGTCGAAGGCCGAATTGGAGAGCCACGCCAGAGGCCTCCATTCCCGGCCATAAAGGGTCTATGGAAAAAACCAACCAACATCAATAACGTCGAAACCTGGGCCAATATTCCGTTGATTATCGAAAAGGGAGCGGATTGGTTTTCCAAGATAGGAACCAAGGGGAGCAAGGGAACAAAGATATTCTCCCTGGTTGGAAAAATCAACAACACTGGCCTGGTCGAAGTCCCGATGGGTATAACTCTGAGGGAAGTCATTTTCGAAATCGGAGGAGGAATCCCAGGAGGAAAAGAGTTTAAGGCTGTCCAGACTGGCGGTCCTTCTGGTGGATGTCTTCCCAAAGAGAAGCTTGATTTACCTATTGATTACGAAGGATTGACTGAAGCCGGTTCCATCATGGGTTCGGGCGGTATGATCGTCATGGACGAGAACACGTGTATGGTCGACGTAGCCAAGTACTTTTTAAATTTTCTTCGAGACGAATCCTGCGGCAAATGCCTTTCCTGTAGAGAAGGAACGCAAAGGATGTGGGAAATCGTCACAGACATATCAGAAGGAGAAGGGAAGGAAGGAGACATTGAATTTCTCGAAGAACTGGCTCGAGCGACAAAGGAGGCCTCGCTGTGCGGTTTAGGGCAGACTGCAGCCAATCCAGTCCTGTCGACTCTCAGATATTTCAGGGATGAATACATCGCCCATGTCAAAGACAAGACCTGCCCGGCTGGAGTCTGCAAAAATCTGATCACATATTCCATACTCGAAGATAAATGCACGGGCTGCCTGGCCTGCATCAAAGTCTGCCCCCAGGAGGCCATATCAGGAGAGTTGAAAAAAGTTCATGTGCTCGACCAGGAAAAATGCATCAAATGCGGCGCCTGCTTCGAGGCATGTCAGTTTGACGCCATAAAAATTGAGTGAGGGAATCCCATGGTTAACCTTAAAATGAACGGATTGGATGTCAAAGCCGAAGAAGGCTGGACTGTTCTCGAAACAGCCAAGTTTTACGGACTCGAGATCCCGACTCTATGTTACAACGAAGGATTAAGTCCGTATGGAGGCTGCCGTCTCTGTCTCGTAGAGGTTGGAGAGGGCTCGAAAGCGAAACTCGTTTCTTCCTGCACTTACCCAGTCGAGGAAGGCTTGATAATCCGGACCGATACAAAAAGAGTCATCGAAACACGAAAAATGATGATCGAGCTGATGCTGTCATTGGCTCCAAACTCAAAAGTCATACAGGACTTGGCCTCAAAATTCGGAGTAAAACAAGTCCGCTTTAAGATACGAAACGAGGAATGCATCCTCTGCGGCCTGTGTGTGCGCATGTGCACCGAGCAGATGGATGGACGGGCCATCGGATTTCAAAACCGAGGGTATAAGAGAAAAATATCCACGCCTTTTGACATCCGCTCAGAGGAATGCCGACTGTGTGGTGGATGCATTTACATCTGCCCAGCTTGCCAGTTGAGATGTCAGGGTCCCGATGCAGATACAGCGGTCTGCAACGCCTGCTTGAATATGGACCCCACCTGCCTGGATCATTACGATGACCTTCAATGCTGGATGTACGATGCAGGCCGCTGCGGCACGTGTGTCAGAGAGGGCAAAGAAATATCTGTCGAAAAGAAACAGAATTCAAAGTAGAAAACAATGAGCAGCAAAAAGACCATTTTAATGCTTCTCACTGGTTTCTGATAAACGAGCATACAAGGAGGTAAACAGAATGGCTTATACAAAACTCAATAGAAGCGCAGCGACGCTCACAAAGAATAGGACTGAAGGGTCCATCAGTCCATTCAGTGGGATGTGCGTGACATGTGTGGATGGCTGTATCGGCATGTGCGAGATCGGAAAATCCGCATATCGAGGGCATGAAGTTCTCTACCCGCAGCCATTCGGAATCATCACAGCGGCTTCAGAAAAAGACTACCCGGTCGACCTCTCCGATTTCACTATTATGGGAACCGCTGTGGGGGCGCACGGAGTCAAAGCGGACAGCGACAAAGCGACCTTCCCTAAAGTAACGATTGAAACTGCGATTGGACACGATAAGGGAATCAAACTGAAAGTTCCCTTTATCATATCGGGTATGGGCTCAACAAACGTGGCTAAACAGAATTGGGAAGGACTGGCTAAAGGGGCCGCTCTTTCCGGGTCAATCCTAACCATCGGAGAAAATGTCTGCGGTATGGATGACGAATCCGAAATCAAGAATGGGAAAATCATCCGTTCTCCGGATATGGAATCGCGCGTGAAATTTTTCAGGGACTTCCAAGAGGACGGTTATGGAACAGTCGCTGTCCAGGCCAATGTGGAAGATACCAGGCTGGGTGTTCAAGAATACGTCATCAACAAACTGGGTGTCGAAACCGTCGAGCTGAAGTGGGGACAAGGAGCCAAGGATATCGGGGGCGAAGTGAAGATCAAAAGCCTCAAGAAAGCCCAGGAACTGAAGAAAAAAGGATACATCGTTCTTCCTGATCCCGAGGATTCCTCTGTCATAAAAGCCTTTGAAAAAGGCAGCTTCAAGGAATTCGAGAGGCACTCTCGACTGGGAATGGTCGAGGAAGAAAGCTTCATGCAGAGAGTGGAGGAGCTCAGGAAGGCAGGAGCTAAATATGTCTTCTTGAAGACCGGAGCTTACAGGCCAGTCGACCTGGCCAGAGCCGTCAAGTATGCATCCAAGGCCAAACTTGACCTGCTGACTGTTGATGGAGCCGGCGGAGGAACAGGAATGAGCCCCTGGCGGATGATGAATGAATGGGGCATTCCCAGTGTTGAAATCTGGTCCTTACTGTACCAGTACCTCCGGAAGCTCGACGAGAGAGGAGAATACATTCCTGACGTGGCGGCCGCCGGAGGAATCACCTTCGAAGACCAGATCTATAAGGTTCTTGCCCTGGGTGCGCCGTATTTCAAAGTCGTTGGCATGGCCAGAGGACCCATGGCAGCCACGATGGTGGGCAAAACAATCGGCAAGAGAATCAATGAAGACCAGATCCCTGTGTATGTTGAACGCTTCGGCAATACGCCAGAAGAAATTTTCGTCACAGCACCGGAATTGAAGAAGAAGTATAAGGACCGGTTTAATGATATTCCCACTGGCGCGATCGGGCTCTACACCTATTTTCACAGACTCAGCCAGGGACTGCGCCAGCTCATGGCCGGAAACAGAAAGTTCGCCTTGGAATACATCACTCGGGATGATATCGCCGCTTTGACTCAAGACGCAGCCAACATCAGCGGCATCCCCTACATCACAGAGGTGGATAAAGAAGAAGTCGTCAAAATTCTGGAAGGTTGAGCCTGACTGAACAGAGCGAAAAAGGCCCCATCACTTGAGATGGGGCTTTTTTTTATCACAAAAAAGAGGGGTATATTGCTTTTTGCTTTACGACTCAGGACTCATATGTTATAAATGACTTGAGAAGAAAAATGAGTGTTGCATCCTACATTATCATGGGTTTCGCCCTGCTTTTTGCTATAACAGTGCATGAAGCCGCGCACGGGTGGGCGGCCAATAAATTGGGGGATCCAACCGCCTACAGCTTAGGCCGAGTCACACTCAACCCCATCCCTCACATCGATCCCATAGGTACGATCATCTTTCCAATTATCCTGGTCGTGATCAGATCTCCATTTCTTTTTGGCTGGGCTAAACCGGTCCCTGTCAATCCTCTTAACTTGAAAAATCCCCGTCGTGACACCCTCTGGATATCGGCGGCTGGCCCGGCCTCAAACATGAGCGTCGGTGCGATCTCTTTGATTATCATTGTTATCCTGAAACTCATCAATCCTAATGTTGTCTACTTCCTCAGAGCCAACATCCTACAAATGGGAGGATTATCCCAAGGTTTTTTTCCTCTTGGAGTCCTGGCCTTCATCCTGTATTATTTTGCCTACATCAATTGCCTGCTCGCTGTCTTTAATCTCATCCCCATTCCTCCCCTGGATGGAAGCGGCATCTTAATGGGTTTCCTTTCGGAAGAAGCCATTCAGAAATACGAGCGTATCCGACCTTTTGGATTTCTTATTCTCCTGGCTTTGATATACCTCGGATTATTCCAGATTATCATGTACCCCTTTACCTTGATTATACACACTATAGTCCTTCTCTAGAATGAGTGAAAAGAAAAAAATCGTTCTTTCAGGCCTCAGGCCGACAGGACCCTGCCATCTCGGCCATCTCGCCGGAGCATTCCGCAACTGGCTCAAATACCAGGAAGACCACACATGTTTCTACAGCATCGTTGACTGGCATGCACTGAGCTCTGAGTACCAGAATTCAAAAATCATCAAAGGTTTCACTTTTGAAGTGGCGGTTGACTGGCTGAGTGTCGGATTGGGCCCAAAAAAAAGCGTCATTTTTGTCCAATCAGAAGTCAAAGAGCATGCCGAACTTCATCTGCTCCTGTCAATGGTCATTCCGCTTCCCTGGCTGCAAAGAGTCCCGACGTTTAAAGAAATGCAGCGAGAGATTCCAGACAAAGACCTGAATACCTACGGATTTTTGGGATATCCTGTGCTTCAAACAGCGGATATCCTTATTTATAAAGCCAACGCGGTTCCTGTTGGCGAAGACCAGGCGTACCACCTCGAGTTCGCCCGCGAGGTGACCAGGCGTTTCAACCGCCTCTACGGAAACATTTTCCCTGAACCTCAGACTATCCTCACAGAAGTCCCGAAGCTGGCCGGAATAGACGGCCGTAAAATGAGCAAATCTTTCGGGAATTATATCCTTCTCAAGGATTCACCCGAGGTCATCCTTCAGAAAATTTCACCCATGATCACCGACACACGACGCAAACGGAGAAGCGACCCAGGAGAACCAGATGACTGCCCGGTGTTCACACTGCATAAAGCCTTCGTTCATAAAGAAAAAAGAGAGGAACTGGCCCAGGGATGTCGAACAGCCGGGATTGGGTGCCTGGAGTGTAAAAACGTCGTCATCGAAAGCCTCATCGAACTTCTTGCGCCCTTTAGAGAAAAGAGGAGCGAGTACGAAAAAAATCCCCAGCTTGTCTGGGATATTCTAAAAGAGGGAAATAAAAAGGCCCGGCAAGTCGCTCAGAAAACGATGGAAGAAGTCAGGTCTGCGATCGGTCTTTAAAAAACACTCGAATTCTATGGACGCTTCGACAAGTTACCAGGTCAAATTGGAGGTCTTTCAAGGCCCTCTGGATCTTCTCCTCTTTTTAATCAAGAAGAAAAAAATCGATATTCATGATATTCCCATGGCGACAATCACCAGAGAATACCTGGATTATCTTGACCAGAAAGACAGGATAAATCTCGACCGGGAAGCTGAATTTTTACTCATCGCAGCCCTCCTGATCTACATTAAATCCCAGATGCTGCTCCCCAGAGAAAAACCTCTGGAGGAAGAAAAAGACCCCCGTCAAGTTCTTGTGAATCGGCTACTGGATTACCAGAGAATGAAGGCAGCCACCGGTTATCTTAAAGAAAAAGAAGACGAAGAGATACAAAAATGGAAGAGAACTGTTCTTCCCGCAGTCTCCCCTGAAGACGAAATGGAGTATATCGAAGTTTCTCTGTTTGACCTTGCTGAATCCTTCTTTACTTTAATGAAACGCAAGGAAAGAGAAGGAATAAAAACAATCAAAGGAAAAGAGTTTTCCTTGGAAGAAAAGATGAAGGAAATCCTGGCTCTTCTCGAAGCGAATGAGTCCATCGATTTTCTGGATTATTTCAACCGACAGGAATCTTTCGAAGAAGCTCTAGTGGCGTTCTTGGGCTTACTGGAGCTTATCAAATCTAAGGTTGTCACAGCCATACAGGAAACCCACTTCAAGCCGATAAGGGTTTGTGTTCAAAAGGAATACGCAAAGAGCAACTGATGAAAAACCGCCTCCAAGAGATCATCGAATCTCTGATTTTCATCTCCTTAGAGCCTCTGACCCTGGAAAAGATAAAAAGCGTTCTGACAGAATTTGAAGAAAAAGAAATCGAGCAGGCTATCAAGGAACTACTGGAAAATTACATGACCAATGAAAGAGGGATTCACATCATGCAGGCTGCAGGGGGCTTTCTTTTTTCCACAAAACCGGAGCATGATTCATGGATAAAGCGGCTTCTCAAGGTGGAAAGAAAAAGTAGACTCTCTTCCGCCGCTCTTGAGACGCTATCCGCTATCGCCTACCACCAACCCGTCACCCTGGCTGAAATCTCAGCGCTTAGGGGAGTGGATTCCACTCATACGCTAAAAACTCTGCTCCAGAAACGATTGATCAAGATAGTCGGCAGGAAAAAAAGTCCGGGGAATCCTTTGATTTACAGGACTTCAGAGAAATTTCTAACCTATTTTGGGTTGAACAGCATCAAAGACCTGCCTTCTCCTGAAGAACTATCTAAAATACTCGAAGAAGAGGATATCCCTGAAGAAGACAGTCCAGGGCAATAAACAGTATTTTCTGTCTTCCTTGTCTCTTCATTTTTTGTCTTCCTGCTGAGAAGGTGAAGCAGAGATACCTGGATCTTTTCCTGAAAGTTGAATTCGACCCGGAAGGCCTTTTTTCTTTCCATGAATACGAAAAAAGGACATTTTTAGCTCCCAAAATGGAGCTAAGTTAATATTTTATCTATATTTAGGATTGACAAAAAAGGACCACTCATATAATATGTTTCTTTTATCTATTCCCGGAAAAAATGGAAATTATCATAGCTAAAAATTCAGGACTGTGCTACGGAGTCAGAAGAGCTCTGAAGATCGCCAGAGAAACAAGACAGAAAAAAAGTGGGAAAGTCTGCACTTTGGGAGACCTGATTCACAATCCTCAAGTCATATCTGATCTCGAAAAACAAGGAATCCAATCTGTCACGAACCAGGATGAACTCAACGAAGGATGTGTCATTATTCGCAGCCATGGAGTCTCTCCTGATACCTACAGTCTTCTCGAAAAAAAGAATATTCAAATCGTTGATGCCACCTGTCCGATTGTTAAAAAAATCCAAAAATTGGTCGAAATGCAAGCCACGCAGAAAGAAGAAATCATAATCGTCGGCAATAAAGAACATCCTGAAATCAAAGGACTCATAGGATTCAGTAAAGGAAAAGGAATCATCATAGAAAATGAGGCTCAGGTGAAACGCCTGCCTCGGAAAAGAAAGAGAGCGGTTCTCGCCCAATCCACTCAGGACCTTTATCTCTTTGAAAAAATTGTGACAGCTCTCATCGAGAAGACAGAAGAGTTGAAAATCTATAACACAATCTGTCATTCCACTCAAACACGGCAAAAATCCACCTCTGAACTGGCATCCTATGTCGATACACTTTTCATCGTTGGAGGAAAAAATAGCTCCAACACGAATAAACTCTTTCAAATTTCAAAAAGGATTTTACCCAACACCTATTTCATCGAAAGTGCAGCTCAAATCGACTTTGAAATGCTGAAAGGCTCAAAAAAAATCGGACTCTCTGGAGGAGCGTCCACCCCTCCTGAAGCCATCCAAGAAGCTGTTAACAAAATCAAGTCCAGCTTTAAACATCAACATCAAAGGGAGAAGATCGTCCAATGTCAGAGATAACAAAAA
>JASFPJ010000037.1:0-16462 GCA_050116035.1 Candidatus Aminicenantota bacterium
AATGGAAAATGGTTTGGGATAAGAGTCGTCTTTTAATCAGTTTGAAGTTAATAGAGGGAAAAAGAGAACAGACTGTATGGGATAGCAGTTATGCAATAGACATAAAGGAATATTTATCCGTGGGTTCTACAAGGGCACCTGGCGAGACTTATGCACTTGCCCGCACTATTGTTAAAGATATAATTGCTCATTTAACTACCGAGGATACGTCTTCTTAGATAGAGTCTATGATTTGAGAACACTCTGGAGGATGTTAGGTTCCAGGTTATATTAACGAAAGCGGGCCTGGAAGAAAAATAATCTTACGTTAACCTAGAACATAGATTGACACCTCTTTTTTTCTGTGTTATTACACCATTTTCCATGTTTATCCTTTCATTTCGAAATTTAATCCCTCAATAAGGAGTATTCCCGTGAAACGAACGAGTCTATCTTTGATTTTGGGCTTTTTAGCCTTTGCCCTGATGGTGGCCTATTCTAACGCAGTCGAAAAACAGCTCATCGGGGCGCGCTATCCGGCCATCTCTCCGGATGGAAAACAGATTGCCTTTTCCTACATGGGCGACCTCTGGCTGGTGTCGTCACAAGGCGGGAAAGCGACTCGCTTGACCGTCCATGTGGCGTATGACAGGGAGCCGATATGGTCCCCGGACGGCCAATGGCTGGCGTTCACTTCAAATCGCAATGGGAACAATGACGTCTTCATCATGAACTCACAAGGAGGAATTCCCCGCCAGCTCACTTTTCACAGCAGCAATGACAGTGCGACGGATTTCACTCCGGATGGAAAGTGGGTCGTCTTTACATCGAGCCGCTCATCTTCATCCAGCATCTTCAAGATCAGCATAAACGGAGGCAATGCACGGCCTCTTCTGGATACCTACTGGAGCTGGCCGCATAAAGCGAGGATCAGCCCGGACGGAAAGACCATTCTGTTTTCTCTGGGAATGGAGAATAACTACTTGTGGCGACGGGGCTACCGTGGGAGCAATACAGCCAAAATCTGGACAAAGGGGATTTCAGAGAAGATGGCGAAAGCTGTTTTCGGGGATGAGAGCAACTGCTTCTGGCCGGAATGGAGTGCAGACGGCCAGCGTGTCTATTTTATCAGCGACAGACAGTTCAACAACAAGAACATATGGAGCGTTGCACTGGATGGCTCTGGTTTGAAGCCCATCACTACTTTCCGCCAGGAAGATGTCAAATGGTTATCTGTAGCAGGTCGTGTGCCTCTGGCAGCGTACGAGCGGGAGTTCGGTATCTGGATTTCAGACCTCAATACCGGCGATTCTCATCGGGTCTCCATCGAAGCGCCAACAGAGACCAAGGAGAACCGCTTCTTTTTCGTGAATAATGCTTCTGCGAGTGAGTACAGGCTATCTCCGGACGGCAAGAAAATCGCGGCTGTGGTGCGGGGGGACATTTTTGTGCTCTCCACCGAGGGGGAATATGCGCGGAACATCACCAACACGCCCTGGCGCGAAAGAGATATTGACTGGGACAAAGAGAGTCAAAATCTTATCTATGTCTCGGATGTGGATGCCAATCCTGAGCTCTACATGATTTCTGCGCTCGGGAGTGAAAAACCCAAGCGTTTGACGAAGAGTGAAGAGGATGAACTTGAGCCTCGCTTTTCTCCGGATGGAAAATGGATCGCTTACTACAGGGGAAAACGTCAGTTACGGCTGATGCAGCCGGACGGGAAAGAAGACCGCCTGCTGATTGAGGATGATTTTGGCGGCCGGTTCGCGGAGAGTTTCTCCTGGTCTCCTGACTCGCGGTTTATTGCCGTGGTGCCCACGAAAAATGCGAACTCAGATATCTTTGCGGTTGATGTTCAGTCAAGAAAGAAATTTCTATTAACGAATACCGCATATGATGAAGGTGATCCACTCTGGTCTTCAAATGGAAAATTCATTCTGTTCTCATCCAATCGCTTCGGACACAGCTTTCCTGAGTTCACAGGCAAATGGGATATCTATCAGGTCCATTTAGAGCCGAAGAAGCCCGAGTTTAAAGAGGATGAGTTTGAGAAGCTGTTTAAAAAAGAGGATAAAGAGAAGAAGGAAAAACCAGAGAAGAAAGAGGATGAAAAGCAGAAGGTTAAAGTCCAGTTTAGCCTCAAAGATATCGACCGTCAGACAGAGACAGTCACCAATACGTTGGGCAATGACAGTGTGTTTATCCTTTCGCCGAAAGACAATGAAACTGTTTTTTTCCGGTCCAACATTGACGGCAAAAATCATCTCTGGAAAACGAGCCTAAAAGAGGAGAACCGTGGAGAGTACGAACCTTTTATGCCCCAGATCCAGTATCTCAGTTCGCTCCAGTTTGATGAGGGAGGGAAATACCTTTACTACTTGAGTCGGGGGAGAATCGGCCGAATCGATGTCAATAGCAAGAAGAATAAGGCGATCTCCTTTAGCACTAAAATCCGTGTCGATAAGATCGCTGACTACGAGCAGGCACTCGGGGAGCTCTACTATACACTGCAGCACTACTTCTACGATTCTGAGCATCACAAAGTGGATTGGAAAGGGCTTTATGAACATTACAGGCCTGTCCTCCAGCAGGTCCGGGAAGACCAGGATTTTTATGATTATGCCAACGAGATGATCGGTCATTTAAATTCATCTCATACTGGAATTAGCGGACCACGTCGGTTAAGGACCGAAGAACCAAGCGCTCATGTGGGAGCGGTTTTTGAGTTCACGGATAAAAAAGTCACACTGAAACGAATAATCAAGAATGGACCCCTCTATGACCAGAAGGGGAGTGTGGCTGTTGGAGACGAACTCACCGCCATTAACGGAAAAATCCTTGAACCAAAGAAGAATATATGGACATATTTCAACGGCCTGCTTGGAAAACGAGTGAAACTCACGTTTAAAAGCCAGAAACTGAAAAAGAATATCGATGTCTCGATGAAACCCATATCCTCTGGAGCTGAAAACCGGCTGCGTTTAGAAGAGTGGATTGCGAGCCGGCGGGAGATTGTTAAACAGAAGACAGGCGACAATGTGGCGTATATCTATATGCGAGCCATGGGACGGGGAGACCTGAACCGGTTTCTCAAGGAGCTGGAGCGGGATGCTGTTCCCCGGAAAGGATTGATCCTGGACTTGAGGTTCAATTTTGGTGGTAATGTGCATGACCGTGTCCTCCAAGCTTTGACCAAACCTGTCTATTCCAAGTGGCGCATTCGGGGATTATCCGAGACTCCCCAATCGACATTCGGGGTGACTGATAAGCCAGTTATTCTTTTGACCAACGAGATCACTCTCAGTGACGGGGAGATGACGTCCAACGGTTTTAAAGCTCTGAAGAGAGGCCCGATTATCGGGAATACGACTTATGGTTGGCTGATTTTTACCACTGGAGTCGGGTTGATGAACGGCGGCTATTTCCGTCTTCCGTTCTGGGGCTGCTACACGCTTGATGGGAAGGACCTGGAGACCAGCGGGGGTGTGAAACCTGATATCTTTGTCATCAATGATTTAAACCATGACCTCCAGAATCAGGATCCACAGCTGGATAAAGCCATCGAGAAGGCCCTGGAGTTGATAAAGTAGCTGGCAGAAAAATAGAATTTAGATAACGAATTCGCTTGAATTATTTCTCTGGATGAGTTCATTCCAGGGAGTTGGGAAAATATATCCTTTCCATAATTGTATGAAGGAGGTTTGAATGCTTCGAAGAAACAAATGGATAATGGTGTTCCCGTATTTGGTCGTTTTATCGGTTTGCTTGGCTATCACTCCTGCCTTTTCAAAAGAAAAACCGCAGGTTATTCCCAAGGAAAGCAAGAAGATCGCATCCTTAAGAAAAGCTGTGGATGCGGAGATAGATGCATTGAGCTCCCGTATGATCGAGATAAACGATTGGATGTATCACAATCCTGAACCTGGTTTCCTTGAGTTTGAAGCCGCGAAGATGTTGACTGACGAGTTGAAGAAGCATGGCTTTGAGGTGGAGATGGGCGTGCCCGGCCTGCCACCCAATTTTGACAGGTTGAAGGTGGTGGGAGGCTTTCCGGTTGATTATTCAGGATCTCCTGGTATCCCGACTGCTTTCATGGCCAAGTTCAAAGGAAAGTCAGAGCATCCGGTTATCGGTATCACAGTCGAGTACGATGCTCTGCGGGGGAATCCGCCCTTTCACGGCTGTCAGCACAACATGCAGGGGCCGACAGGAATCGGGGCAGCGATCGCTCTGGCTAAGGTCATGGAAAAAAATAATGTTCCGGGAAGTGTATGGGTCATAGGTGCCCCGGCTGAAGAAGTCGGTCCACCCACCAAGGCTGTGATGGCTCAGACAGGCTATCTTGACGGAATAGATTTCATGTTCAGGAGTCATGGCACGTCTCGGTCAACGCTTCGTTTCCCGGGTGGATTTTCCGCCCGGCACATCCGGCAGATGAAATACACGTTCCACGGAAAATCCGCTCACGCGCAGCAGCCCTGGCAGGGAAGGAGCGCTCTGGATGCGGTCCTACTTCTCTTCCATGCAGTGGATATGATGAGAGAGCATTCAGAGCCCCAGTTCAGGTTTCATGGAATCGTCAGTGACGGAGGAAAGGCTCCTAATATCGTGCCTCAGGAAGCTTCTGCCCTCATGTGGATCAGGCATATTATGGATGAGACAACGATGGGCTCGTTAGCTCCCAAGAAAGCAAAGGATATGATTGAGAAGAAGGTTGAAGCTCTGGATAATATGGCCAAAGCCGCGGCTCTTGCGACCGAGACAACAGTGGATATTGACCACTATGGTGAATACCAACCGGGGATTGCCGTGGGAATAATCAACGATATAGTTTTCCAGTACGGAGTTGAGTATGGAGGAGTGAGAATCGGGGAGAGATCTGTTCCCAGACACTGGGAAGAGACTGGTTTCGCCACTCTTGTCGTTCCGGGGGCGCATGTCAGCATCGGAACAGAAGGCCTTCCTAGTGGTGTCGCAGGCCATTCTCAAGAAAATGCCGATATTACAATCAGTGAAGCTGGACATAATTCTTTGATCTTAACAGCGAAAGTCATGGCAGCCAGCGGTTTGCGTCTTCTGATGGACAAGAAACTCCGTGACCAGTCCAAGACCGAACACGCTGAGTGGGTTAAAAAGTACAACAAATAAATCTGTCGAAAATTTAGGAGTCAGGGCTCGACATTAGACATCTCATTTCAATCAGCTAATAAAGATTCAATATCCTTTTTAAATGTTTAATGTCGAACCCTGAACTTATCAGGAAGAGTGGTCGTGGATGATTTTCCAGCCCTCGTTCCTGTGTTGTAAGATTATCGTGAACAGGCCTTCTTTTAAAGAATCCTCGAAAGCGAGTTTATATCTTCCCAAGACATAGACATAGTCATTCGAAAGAACTTTGATCTCGATATCGGTAAAATCCAGTTCTCCCCAATTTTCGCCTGTGTAACTCTTTTTATACCTGGAGTACAGAGCCTCCCAACCCAGAAGTCTGTTGTTCCCGGATTGAAAAGTAAAGTCTTCTGACTTCCAGTAATCTTCCATAAAACCTTCAATGCTTTTTTCGTTCCATGAGGCCTTTTGCCTGTCGAGTATCGTTCGAATCTCTCCCTTAATTTTTGGAATATCGAGGGCAGGCTTCGCACAGGAGAATGACATAAAAAGCAGCAAGGCTGTATACAATAAAATTATGGATTTTTTCACTTCTGTCTCCTTTGAGATTCAGGATTAAAACGGAAAATTTAAACTGTGAAGATAAGCTTGCTGTCCTTTTTTTTGCTCACGTTTGCATAATGGTCAAAAAAATTGAGCACGTCTGTCAGATTTTTGCCTTCTTCCATTTTATCGATGGCTTTCGCTTCGATCCTCTGGATATTTTCAGCGGTATCCAGGATTTCTGTCACTTCTTTCTCGTCCATGACGATAACTCCATCATTATCGCCAAAAACTATATCTCCTGGTGAGACAGAAACTCCGCCACAGTTAACTTGAATCTGTGTTTTGAAGATTTTGGAGGATGTACCGGCTTGAGGAGTGATGTATCTAGAAAAAACTGGGAAATTGATCTTTCTTATTCCTTCAACATCACGGCATGCACCGTCCACGACAATCCCTCCAAGTTTCTTCTTCTTGGACTCAATGGCGAACATTTCCCCTGCTAAAGCGATTTTCTCGCCCTCTCCATCGATCACGATCACCTCTCCCTCCTGTGCATCGTGTAGCGCTTTGATGACTGTTAAAAAATCAGCTTGGCAGTGCACTGTATGCGCTCTTCCAATCATTTTAACACCTCTGGTAATCGGACGTATATCCGGGTCCATGATTCGCAGTTTTTTTCCACAATCGCAGAGACAGGCCGTATCCAATTTGGCTAATCTGTCTCTTATAGTTTTAAGATCCATGATACCCTCCCCTGTTATTATCGATATTTGTCATTTATTTTCGCTCTCTCGGAGCTGACTCGATTCAAAAAAAAATCCTTTCTTTTTCCCTAGAAAAAAACTTGCCGTCAAAGAGTGACCCGCCTTCTGTATTGCGGGTCTAAATCATATTTTCTCCTCTGCAATAAAGTCAAGAGATTAATCAAATTCGATTTTTTAATTCATATTTAAGGCACAATTGGTGATTCTGATAAAGTGAAGCCAAAAAAAGATGCACAGAAGCAAGTTTTTCATCTAGGCGATGTTTAATTCACGGAGATAGTCCTCAAAGTTGTATCTCGGTCGGTATCCAAGCTGCTCTTCAGCCTTATGGATAACATAAACTCGATCGATACTCTTGGGCAGCTTCCAACTTCGCTGGGCAAATTGTTTGTCAAGCGAGGGGAAATGACGCAGCAGCACACGGGGCGCATCGTGAAGTAGTTCATTCGTTTCATTTTCAGAGAATGGAGAGCGGGCTGAGATGTTAAAAACATCATATCCCTTTGAGTCGATTTCCATGGCGAGAATATGCGCTTCAGCCGCATCCCTCACATCGACTCCCCGATACAGCCTGTAGAGAACCATAAGATATTCGGGTTCTGGGAAGAATCTGGAAACGCGTAAGCTGATACAAGGCAGCCCATGTTTCTCAGAGTAAGACCTGCAAAGCTCTTCGGCAGCTATCTTTGTTTCGTCATAGATATCCCGAGGCTCAGGGATGAGATCTTCTGTTACCCAGACTGCTTTTTCAGCAGGATTCATGGCATGACCGTAAAGAGAAGTCGTGCTGGTGTAGACAAAACGATGGACTTTGTTTTTTATCGAGGCTTCAAGGAGGTTGTGTGTCCCATCAATGTTTGTTTTCATGAATGATTCAGCGGGATACTCCTTCAAATGCGGAGCATGGAGCGAGGATGTGTGGATGACTGCATCGATATCTTGAGTCACAGAAAATATAAAGTCCCGGTTGGCGATGTCTCCTTGATGTGTTGTCTGCTTGCCAGGGATCAAATCGACCCCAAGAACAGTATGCTCTGATGACAGCATAGAGGCAATGACTGAGCCGATTTGGCCAGATGTGCCGGTCACTAAAATCCGCATTCTATAACTCTAATGCATATTTATTTATGAAGTGAAGACTCATATTCAGCGTCAAAATAATTATATATTTTTCCTGCTTTGTTTACATCAAACGATCAGGATATAATTTTTTTCAACTGTAATTATCTGGATAATTTAAAGTCTATTATTCAGCATATAATCAATTTTATATTCCAAGTGATAATTTTCCAATGAGTTGGGCAGATTATTTTTTTTCACAAGAAGCTTTTGTTTAAAGAAAAAAGGCAAAAGTCTATAATAGTGTGAAGAAGGATTCAGATGAAACTCCTGAAAATTGGGATTTCTGGTATCCGGGGAATCGTGGGCGAGACGATTGTCCCGGATCTGGTCATGAATTTTGCCTGTGCATTCGGCACCTATCTCGATTCGAAAAATGTTCTGGTCGGCAGGGATACAAGAGTCTCTGGTCCGATGCTCCATGAAGCCACTCTTTCCGCATTGGTATCCACTGGCTGCAATGTCTTGGATTTGGGGATTTGTCCCACGCCTGTCATCCAATACATGGTTAAGCACCTTAAAGCCAAGGGGGCTGTATCGATTACAGCCGGGCACAATGACCTGAAATGGAATGCCTTGACTTTCATCAATCGAGACGGAACGTATCTGAATATGTTTCAAGGAGAAGAAGTCCTGGATATCTACCATCTGGGGAAATTTACCAAAGTTTCTGTGGACCATTTGGGGAAGATAGAATCGGTCGATGATTATCTAGATTTCTATTTTAAAAAATTAAATAAGTTTTTGAATACTGAGGCCATAAGGAAAGTCAAATTCAAAGTGGTTATTGACCCCTGTAATGGAGCCGGAGCAAAAATAATCGATTTCTTTAGTCAGCAATTAGGGTTTGAGCTCATACCTATCAACAATGAGCCGAACGGATACTTTCCGCATGACCCTGAGCCCAGACCCAGAAATGCTCAGGAAGTGGCTTCGGTCATGAAGGTCGTGAATGCTGATGTGGGATTTTTGTTGAACAGCGATGCCAGCCGGGTTTCTTTAGTTGCCGAAAACGGAGAGACTTTATCAGAAGAATTCACTCTCCCTCTGATAGCGAAATATTACCTGGATAAAAATCCAGGGACAGTCGTCACTAACCATTCCTCTTCACGGATGATCGAAGAAGTGACTCGGGGAAAGAATTGTCCGGTGGTGAAGGTCAAAGTCGGCCAGTCCTATTCCATCCAATCCTTGATCAACGAGGATGGAGTCCTGGCTGGGGAGGGGAGTGGCGGAATCGCCATCCCGGAATTTCAACCTGCTTTTGATGGTTTCTTAACCATGGGTTTGATATTGGAAATTATGGCTGTTCGGGAAAAGAAAGTCTCAGAATTAGTCGGGGAACTTCCTCGTTATCATATAGTCAAAGAAAAAATATACTGTCCGCCCCCAAAGATTCATTCTGTCGTGAATGAGGCCAAAAAACTCTATTCCAACAGAGATATCGACAGTATGGATGGTATTAAAATTGAAGACAGAGACGGCTGGGTCCATATCCGGACCTCAGCCACAGAACCGATGATTCGGATCATCGCTGAGGATAGATCTAAAGAGAAAGCCAGGGAAAGGGTTGAGGAAGTGATGAATTTTATTTCTGTGCTCGTCAAATGAAAAGAGCGACATCTTTAAGAATTAGTGTATCAGGAGTTCGGGGAGTTGTGGGCGAGAGCCTGACTCCTCAACTCGCATCTAAATTTGCCCAGGCCTATGGCACCTACCTGGGAAGGGGAAACGTTATCGTTGGTCAGGATTCGAGACAATCGGGAAACATGGTGAAAAAAGCTGTTCTCTCCGGGCTTTTGTCTGTGGGCTGTAAACCTGTTGAAATCGGTATCTGTCCGATTCCCTCTATTCAGGTTCTAACAAAGCAATCCAAGGCCATCGGAGCCATTGCGGTGACAGCCAGCCACAACCCAAAAGAATGGAACGGCCTGAAGTTTATCAATAAAGAAGGACTCTTTTTAAACTATCATCAGGTGGATGAATTTCTGGATATCTATCATCAGGGGGAGTTTTCACTGGTGGATGTGGATAAATATAAGTCTCCAGAATTCGAAGAGAATCCCATGGAGCCTCATAGGGAGAAACTGATGTCGTATTTCAATGTGGATCTGATTGGCGAAAAGAAGTTTAAAGTCGCGATTGACTGCACCAACGGAGCCGGAGCTGTGTTGGCTCCCAGTTATTTAGAAGAATTGGGTTGCGAACTCGCCTTGCTCAACTGCGTGCCTGATGGGTCATTCGCACATCACCCCGAGCCTCTTCCAGAAAACATAGCCGGTCTCTGCCGGATAGTGGTTGAGCAAAGAGCGGATGTGGGTTTTGTCCAGGATGCTGACGCGGACAGGCTCGCTGTTGTCAACGAGAAAGGGGAACCGCTGGGAGAGGAGTTGACTTTGGCCCTCGCTTCAAAGTATATCTTAAGTCAGAATCCCGGTCCGGTCGTAATCAATCTTTCCACTTCCCGGGCTATCGATGATATTGCTGAAGAGTTTAGTGTTCCAGTCATCCGCACAAAAATCGGAGAGATAAACGTGGTGGAGCAGATTCTTTCGCAGGAGGAAAGGCCAGCCATTGGAGGCGAAGGAAACGGAGGAGTGATCCTTCAAGATATTCATCCTTGTCGAGACAGCTTTACAGCCATGGGGTTGATTTTAGAGTATATGGCCAAGTCAGGAAAAACGATTTCAGAGCTTCAGGGGGGTATTCCTCGTTATCATATGATCAAGGAGAAAATCCAGGGAACACAGGAGAAAGCTTACAGGATAATCAGACAGTTGAGGAAGAAATACTCGAACAAAGGAGAAATCTCTCTTTTGGACGGCTTTAAAATTTCGTTCAAGGACTACTGGGTTCATATAAGGCCTTCCAACACAGAGCCGATAATCAGGCTAATCGTTGAAGCCCAAAGCCGCGATACAGCGAAAAAGATGAGCAGGATTTGGAAAAAAGAGATATCGGAGAGTGTGAAATGGAAGTGATTGTCACGTCCAATTACGATGAAATTTGCGAAGAAGCCGCGCGCATCGTCCAGCAGGAATGGCAAAAAAAGAAAAACCTTGTCTTAGGCCTCGCCACAGGTGCTACACCTCTGGGAGTGTACAAGAAAATCATTGAAATGAATCAGAGGAATGAGATTGATTTTTCGAGTAGTATTGCTTTTAGTCTGGATGAGTATCTGGGACTGGAAGAAGACCATCCTCAGAGTTTTGCTTATTATATGAAGGAGAATTTCTTCAAACACATCAACATCAAGATGGAAAACATTTTCCACCTGGAAGGCAAGCCGCTTGATATCGAAACTCACTGCCAGGAGTATGAGGAAAAGATTAGGAAATATGGGGGGATCGACGTTCAAATACTGGGGATTGGCCGGAATGGCCACATCGGATTCAATGAGCCGGGTTCATCTTTATCCTCACGAACTCGAGTGAAAACCCTGACTGAAGAGACTATCAGAGATAATTCCCGTTTCTTTGCGGATAAACAGGAAGTCCCGAGATTCTGTTTGACAATGGGAATCGGAACCTTGATGGAAGCTCGGATGATCATTCTCCTTGCGTCGGGGAAGAACAAGAATGAAGCGGTATTCCAATGCGTAGAAGGCGCGGTCACGGCCTCAGTTCCGGCTTCAGCACTCCAGCTTCATCCCCGAGTGAAAATCCTGGTTGATGAAGATGCGGGTTCTCTTTTAACCCAAAAAAAATACTACAAATGGGTTTTCAAGAATAAAGGAAGGGTAAAGGATTACCTGGAATAAAATGTCAGAATTCAAGCTCATAAAGAATTGCGATATCCATACTCCCCTGAGAGTGATAAAAAACGGTTCCATCCTTATTCAAGGGAAAAAAATTGCTAAAGTCGGTCAGGTCGATGACTCAAAAATCCCCCAGAAAACACAAATTTTCGATTTTAAACAAAAACTGGCCGTTCCCGGCTTCATAGATATTCATCTTCATGGTGGAGGAGGAGTTGATTTTCTGGATTCCTCCCCGGATTCGATTGTCAAAGCATTAAAAATCCACTTGAAAAACGGAACGACTTCTCTCCTGCCGTCCATAATGACAACATCGCATAAACACGCCCTGGATACGATCAGAGCCTTTATCGATATCAAAAGATCTATCCCGGACATCCCGGATATCATCGGACTGAATCTGGAGGGTCCGTATATCTCGATGGAAAAGAGCGGCGCTCATAGAACTCAGTATATCCGGAAGCCTTCCCTGATCGAAGTCCAAGAATACATCAAAGCCTCTGAGGGAAACATAAGAATCATGACTGTGGCCCCTGAGATCGAAGGGATGAGTGATATCATCCACTTCTTGAGCAAACAGAATGTAATCCTTTCAGCCGGCCACACGAACGCCAATTATGAACAAACTCAGCAGGCTGTAAATTCAGGAGTCAGGCTTGCGACTCATTTATTCAATGCGATGAGAGGAATCGCTCATCGGGAACCAGGAGCAGCCGGGGCCCTTCTTTTAAATGATGATGTTTATACAGAAGCTGTCGCAGACGGAATCCATCTTCATCCGTCGATCCTGGAATTAATCGCAAGAGTCAAGCCTATCGAGAAAATCATCCTGGTCACGGATGCCTCGAAGTATTATGGAATCAGTCAGGAGGCCTCTTACACGCGAGATGGAAAGCTCTTGGGGAGCACGACAGCGCTGAGTTTGGCGCTGAAAAACATGACTCAATTTACTGGAATACCGTTTGATAAGATACTCAGAATGGTGACGATCAATCCAGCTAAGCTATTGAGGGTTGAGAGTCAAAAAGGAAGTATAAAAAGAGGTTGTGATGCGGATATAATCATACTGGATAAGGAAATGAATCTCAGTGATGTTTTTTCCAGAGGGATGAAGTTCATTCCTTCCTGAAATATTTCATCCGCGGCTTTAGGATATGAGAAGGCCTGGAAAAATTATTTTAAAAAATGGGAAAAAAGCTTCATATCCATTGCCTTGCGTTCCTCTTCTCAGTCATGCAAGATGAGAGGCGGGCGTGAGTCGGTTCACTTGACAGGAGGTAAGAATGGCAGAAATGCACTATAAAATTGATAATTATCTTATCCGGTTATTCGGGAATGATGCTAGAGGTCAGGTCACCCGGATTGCTGATAGGGAGATCTTGCTGTATTCAGACGGAAAGTTAGTCGGGCACGCGACTTTTTCTAAAGAAGGTCAAAATATAGGCGACTCCCATATTTCCCAGGACGTCATTTATTTAAGAGCTCCAGCTTCTCAGTATGAAGCAGTGATCGATTTGCTGAGGAATGAAAAGCCTGTGTACATTGGATGGTACCCCAAACCGGATGCCAAAGAGGAAGGTGACGGAGATGCCTACTTTGCCACCTCAGGGGAGCCACCGCATGAGGCCGAATGTTTTCCGAAAAAGGAGCCAAAAAAAGAATAAAACCGGGCGCATCAGCAATAAAAACTAGAATTTGGAACGGAATAGAAGGGGCATCCCCAACTCTATAAAAATTCCTTTGCCTTTCCTATTTTGACATAGATATTCACTTCTGCTATAAATCAAAAAGTCATCAGCAAATGAGCTCCAAATAGAGTAAAAAGGGAATGTCTATCCCTTGGATTGTTCAATGTCAGCGAAATTCTTAAGTGTCAGAGGATTAAGAGGAGGGTGACCGCGGAGAATAGGTATGCCCAAATATAATCATGTACTTTGCATCAATCCCTACTATGAAGAGAGTAGCTCAGCTATGGGATTCTTTCCTCCCACAGGCCTTGAGTACATCGCCTCAGCATTTTCGACCTGCGTGCCACGTGTGACTATCGCCGACCTTCGTCACGATCGCATGTTCCAGCCTGAATTCAGACTCCTCGAGTTCATCCATGACGAGGCCGTGGATCTATTAGCCGTCAGTGTCAACTGGGAGTTCAAGTTCGATGAGGTGCTCGGGCTGGTCTCGAGATTGCCTGCAGATATTTGCACGCTCATCTGGGGGCGGGAGGCCACTGTAAGGGTTGATGAAATAATGAGTCATTGCCCGAATGTCGATTGCGTTGCCCGCGGAGAGGGAGAGGAAATTGTGATTGAATTCGCATCGGGAAAACCAATCAAAAAGATTGCGAGTTTAAGCCACCGCGTAAACGGCACTATCGTCCACAACGAGAACAGAATCGTAAAGCCTATGGAAATGCTCCCTGTGCGCGACAGGTCTCTTCGTCGGGTGAACTACGGGATCAGACGGTACGGCGTGAACTTCATAAAGGGTGGCTTGGACACAGTTATAACATCAAGAGGTTGCCCTTTTAACTGTAAGTTTTGCTCTTTTAGTCTCAATCCTCTGGGGAAGAAACGTGAATACGACGAACGTTCGGCTGAAAGTGTTTTCAAAGAAGTGAGATCACTCGACGCTGATATCATCTTTTTCGTCGACGACAATTTCTTTGTGAACCAGAAGCGTATCGAGCGGTTATGCGATCTTTTGATCGAAAATCGTGTGAAAAAACGTCTTTTTGCCCAAGCGAGGGTGGAAATAGCTCAAAATCCTATGCTCCTTGAGAAACTCGTGAAGGCAGGTTTCAAGATGTTTCTCCTCGGAATCGAATCGGCACATGATTGGATACTCAAGGATCTCAATAAGGGATTCACAACCGCTCAGTTACGCGATTATTTCAAAGTTCTCAAGAAATATGACATTTATTATCACGGTTACTTCATAATCGGGAACATAGGGGAAACTGAGGAGGAAATGCTTGCGATCCCCAGATTCGCGAACGAGCTGGGGCTGGACTCGATTTCTTATTTGAAGCTCAGGGCGTACAGGTTCACGCCCGTATATGACAAAGTGAAAGCCACTCCCGGCTATCACACCACATCTAGAGGTTTCGTCTATTCCGACTGTTACGGCATGGATGATCTCGGACGCATCGGCAAGAGTATCAGACGCGAATATTACACTCTTAAACGTTTGGCAAAAGCTTTGAAGAAGTTTGTGAGGATAGGATTTGCGACCAGGCGGGACATCGCTGCATTGATTTTCCGTGCACCTCTGGCTCTTTACAACCGGCGGAGAAAAAAGAGACGAGAAGCCAAAGTCCGGTAAAAAGCCTGGGATAAATAAGAATAATCATGTGTCGCTGACTATTCAAATTCGTGAATAATACAGGTATCTTTTATGGCTTTCATTTAATTTAACGTGGATTATTCACGAGTCGAGGTTGCCGGAGACGCCGTTGCGAGGAGATAAACGACAGCGGCAATCCCATGTTTTTGCGCATGAACATGAGATCGCCACGCTTCGCTCGCGATGACAATCTATCTAATGAAAAGGTCGTCAGATTACTCGCCCGAAGGGGAAAAGATGCCGACATAAGATTATTTGTCATCCTTAAAAGAATTAATGTATAGGAAGTCGGCCAATTTTATGAATAATTCAGGTTTATTGAAGCCACGAAAGATGTATAATATAAGTATGCATGATGGGGCGAGACGTAGCATGAGACTCTGCGTGAAGAACATCTTTGTACTGGCTGTATTCATTGCATTATCCGTTTCCTGCTGTTCTATTACGAAGATGAGAAAGGATCCCTTCTACAAGGATTTCTTTGAAAAGACAAGCTTAATAATGACAAGAGAAGAGATTGACATATATAAAGTTCTTCCTGATATAGAATCTAAGAGGGAGTTTATCGAAGAATTCTGGAGAATCAGAGATCCTAGCCCTGGAACCGATGAGAATGAAGCAAAAATCGAGTTTGAAGAGAGAATCAGATATGCGAACCTATGGCTCTGGCCCTTCAGCCAAGCTCGGAGTCCAGATGATGAACCGGATAATGACGCCGGATGGAACACAGATAGGGGAAGAATGTACATTATCCTGGGGCCACCCGATTTGGTCTCAATCGGAGGAATCCCTTACATGTTCCAGGAAATTCAAGACCGGTGGAGATTTTATCGAGGAACAGAGGAGGTGTGGTGGTACAACAGATATCAATTGTCTCTGCATTTTCGCATGTCCAGAAGCGGAATCATGAGACTTGCCACCTATTCCGCGGGATTCGTAACAGCCTTAGAGGATGCGAAGATAAACTTGCTCGCACAGGGGTATTTAGAAGATGCAGGAAAAAGGTTCAGGTTCGAGGCTGAGTTTACTGACGATGAAATTCTTATCATAATTCCTGTGAAAAGAGTGAATTTCAAAGGAGAAGATGAAAATTTGAGTGCGAAATTCAGGATAAAAATCAACATTTACCACAATCACAAAAAAGTGGATGAGATCGAAGATACGAAGAGCTTTACAAAAAGCGAGGATGAACTCATACAAACAAAAAATATCATTTTAAAATTTCCTTTTGTGCCATCTCTGAGAGGCAAATACTATTTTGATATAGTTGTCGAAGACCTGATGGCTGTATCCTTTTCCATATACAGAAATTATGTCAAACACAAGCACTAAAAAAAATTTTTATAAGAGAATTCATCTATCAATCTGAATAGGCCTTATGGATTTTGTTGCTCTTTTCCAGCTTGCGTCAAATAGATGGGAAGATAAGCTGTTTCGAACGGCTCCAACAAATATAATATCAGATTTTTTCTATTTTTTTGGCTGAGGCTTGATCAGGAGCAGCCGCCATAATCCAACTCCCAAGATAATCGAGATCATTCCGAATAAAATCCCTCCCTTGACTGCTGCGGTCGTCTCATTTTCTCCAATGTTCGTTCCGATGAAAGCAATGGTGAAACTGAGGAAGAGAATCCAGAGTCCAAACAAGAGCCATTTCCAGAAAGGCATGGGAATGCCACGGTCTTCCATCCAAAGCTTTAATCCGATTACGACCAGACAGGCAAAGATTCCTTCAATGAACCAGAATAAGCCGCTATTGAAAAAGTTCATGGTTGTTCTCCTTAAGACTCAATGAAGTCCTCGGCTTTAAGCCACCATGGAGGCTCTCTGTAGGAGGCATTCT
>JASFPJ010000038.1:0-16380 GCA_050116035.1 Candidatus Aminicenantota bacterium
CAGAGCCAAGCACATTAATCCGCAGTGGTCTCCCGATTCAAAAAGCTTATACTTCCTCTCTGATCCTAATGGAATCACGAATATCTACAGGATTGACCTGGATAGCCAGGATATTTTCCAGGTGACAAACCTCTATTTGGGAGTGAGTGGGATCATGGCTATAAGTCCGGCTCTCTCTATCGCGCAAGAAAGTGGCCGCCTTGTGTACTGCGTTTTTGAAAACGAAAATTACAATATCCACTCCATAGACTCGGCAGAAAATGTAGTTGGAAGTGATCTTCAACCTCAGTTTGAAGATATTCAGCCCTCCGTTCTTCCGCCTCGGGAAAAACCGGAAGGGGAAGTTCTTGAACTCCTGAAAAATCCTCGGTTCGGTCTTCCTCAGGAAACGTCCTACACGATCAGTGAGTATAAGCCGAAATTAAAGCTGGATTATATCAGTCAGCCTCAATTGGCCATAGGAGTGGATAGATTCGGCACTTTTGCCGGAGGAGGCGTGGCCCTGTTCTTCAGTGATATGCTCGGCTATCATAGTTTGGTCGGGATGGTTCAGGCAAGCAGCCAGATTGAGGATTCGGCACTTCTGGTTGGGTATCAAAACAGCTCTCGCCGGCTGAATTGGGGAGCTGTGGCTCAACGCATTCCCTATGTGACTGGCGGATATCAGACGTATATTGATGATACCAGATTCGGCGAATCAGCTTTAGTTGAAGAGGAAATAATTTTTCGCCAGTCCATTTATCAAGTTTCAGGATTTGCTGCTTATCCATTCAGTCAAGTCAATCGTTTTGAGGTCTCCGCGGGCTATCGACTCATTGATTTTAGCCAGGAATCTTTCACGCGCGCCTTTTCTCTTGTTGATGGATTCGAGATTTACAGGAGTCGAACAGACCTGCCGGCTCCGGATAGCCTTCATTTTGGGTTTGCTACGGCTGCGTTCGTCTATGACAGTTCGTTTTTTGGAGCGACAAGTCCCATCCTTGGACAGAGTTACCGTTTTGAAATCTCTCCTTTGGTTGGAACGATTGATTATTATACGCTGCTTGCCGATTATCGTCGTTACTTCATGCCAGTCAGGCCGTTCACTTTAGCATTTCGATTAATGCATTACGGCCGGTATGGGAAAGGGGCTGAAGACACCCGTTTCTATCCTCTTTTTATTGGATACGAAACCCTCGTGCGTGGTTATAACTCCGGCTCATTCAGTTCAGGCGAAATCTATTCGCAGACAGATCCTTTTGATTACGACCAGTTATTCGGAAGTAAAGTACTCATTGCCAATGCGGAACTCCGTTTTCCGCTTTTTCAGGTTCTCGGAATCGGAAAAGGATACTATGGAATTTGGCCTATTGATTTCATCGCGTTCTTTGATGCGGGTGTGGCATGGTTCGATGGAGATGCCGACGGAGATGGTGATGTCGCCGATGATAAACCCTGGTTCCTTCCTGGTGGAAGCCGCAAGCTCGTCAAGAGTGCGGGAGTGGGTCTCCGCACGAATCTTTTCGGTTTCCTTATTCTAGGTTTGGACTATGTTCGTCCCCTTGATAGGCCCAACAAGAACTGGTACTTCCAGTTTACGATAACACCAGGATTCTAGTGATATGGGGACGTTCCCCAAGGAGGAGCATCCTCATTTCTCTATCTCTTCGGCATACACTCTATGGCTTTAGTGTTTTTGAAATGTTATTAAATGGTAGAGTGTCTCCGCAGGGAACGTCCACTCTTTTCCCTCTTTTCATTCCGTTGACTTTAAAGAACAGCTTTGCTATAGGTAGTACAAGGTTGTGCCCGCTTCAAGTACGCAGATAATACCAGAAATGACGAATAACACAGAGAAGAGAATTCATTCTCATTCTTTTTTTGGAGGAATAAGGTGATTGACCTTGCAGTCATATCCGGTTCAGGATTTTATGATTTTCCTGGCCTTGATCAAGGAGAAGACAAAATTATTAAGACTCAATTTGGAAACGCATCAGTCCGGACTGGAAAAATCGAAGGGAAGAGCCTGGCCTTTTTGGCACGGCATGGAAAAAATCATAGCCTTTTACCAAACATGATCAATTACCGGGCCAACCTGATGGCCTTGAAGGACTTGGACGCCAAAGCGATTATTGCAACAACCGTGTGTGGAGTATTGGCCCCTGATATTCCCCTTGCCAAACTGGTCGTATTCAGTGACCTTTATTTTCCTGAGAATCGTCTGCCGAACGGAGAAGCGTGCACGATCTATCATGAAGAGAAAGCAAAAGCCAAAGGTCATTTAATATTTGAGAAGCCCTTTTCCGAGGATTTGAGACAGCAGGTCATCACGGCTGCAGAAAATCCCATCACAGACGCTGTTTATGCTCATGCTGTTGGACCGCGCTTCAATACTCAGTCAGAGATTCGCATGATGAGAGAATACTCTTCTTTTGTCAGTCAAACAGCCGGGCCGGAGATCGTGCTCTCCGGAGAGCTCGAGATTCCTTTTGCCCTGATCGGTTTCGGAGTGGATTATGCCAACGGAGTCAAAGACGAGCCCACTCCGGTCGAAATCCTGAGTGAGAATTTGAAGAATAGCAAAGCCGTTTTTATTGATATTATCACCAAAGTCATAAGGTCTTTCAGAGAGCCTCAGTCTCCTGGGTTCATTTATAGGTTTGATTAAATTCCTGCGATTCGATAAGGGGGTGTCTTTCGTCCTTTTCATCGGGTGATATCGGAATGGGAAAGATTGGTACAGGAAATCTCCTGAACGGAATATCATTCATATTTAACACCGAAATATCGGTATTAATGCTTAGCTAGTCGCCTGTCATAATTCTTACAATATAATTATCTGGCTGTAAATAAAGATATTACACGGATTTTCTCAATTTTATTCAATATGGTATGTAAATTGCAACCAAGAGAATCTAACAGATGCATTTTAAATATTTTTGTTGATTGAGTAAGGATGAAGAGATGAAAGTCATTATCGCTTCCGATCACGCCGGTTTCAAACTCAAAGAAAGAATTAAGCAGTATCTTGAAAAAGAGAACATTGATTATAGCGATTTCGGAACAGATTCTCTGGATTCGGTGGATTATCCGGATTTTGCCATAAAGGTAGCCGGAGAAGTTGCAAGGGATAAGAATTCAAGAGGAATCCTTGTCTGCGGCACAGGAACAGGGATGACGATCGCGGCAAACAAGGTGAAAGGAATCAGGGCTGTTGCGGCGTACGATAGTTATTCAGCCAAAATGTCAAGAGTCGATAATGATACCAATGTCCTGGGACTCAGGGGAAGATTTTTCCCTTTCGGAAAGATAAAAAAAATCATAAACGTCTGGCTGCATACTCCATTCAGCGGTGAGTCCCGGCATGAAAACCGGCTAAACAAAATAACGGATTATGAAAGGAAAGCATGAACAGGATAATCATTCCTTCTTTGATAGCCAAAACACAAGAGGAATTGGATAGTGTTTTTTCTAAAGTCCGGGACATTGCGGGACTGTTTCAGCTCGATGTCATGGACGGCCGATTTGTGCCGAACCATTCCTTGGATTTTGATTTTAGGCTGCCCGGAGAAAAATACGAGTACGAAGCCCAATTGATGGTTGAGAATCCAGAGGAGTGGCTAGAAAAGAATGGGGAAAAGGTGAATACCATAATCGCCCAGATCGAATCTGTGAAGAATCCAGAGAGTTTCATAGAATACGTGAAAAATAAGCAAAAAAGAGTTGCATTCGCCCTCAAGCCAGAAACCGATATTGTTCAGATTCAGGATTATTTGGAGAGTATTGATCAGGTGTTGGTTATGACCGTGCATCCAGGCTATTACGGAGGAGAATTCTTGCCTCACACTTTAGATAAAGTCAAGAGGCTGAGAGAACTCAAACCAGAACTGGATATTGAGGTGGACGGAGGAATTCAGCCTCATACAATCGAAAGGGCCAAGGAGGCAGGAGCGAATTTATTTGTGTGTGGTTCCTATCTTATTACCGCAGAGAATAATGAAGAAAGAATTAAAAGAATAAATACATTGAAAAACTTAGTGCAAGAGAATTGAATAGGAATTGAATCGGGAATGATCCAGAGAACACCTAGAGAAATTCCAATAAGAAAGATTCTTGCTTTTTAAGATATATATATGAAATATACAGGAATACCACATAAAGGAAGAGATGTATGAATTCCATAAAGGATTATCAGACATTCGAGCTCAGAGAATGGAAAGCACAGGTGGAAGAGAGATTAAAACTCTGGAAGAAGCAGGGCTTTTCCAGAAGGCTTTGGGCGAAAGACCATACGCTTTGGTTCTCCAAACCCCAACCGGAAATCACGGATAGACTGGGTTGGCTGGTTCTTCCAGAAATGATGCACGACAACCTGGAAGAACTTTCTTCATTCGCCGTCCAGATTAAGGATGAGGGAATATCCCATGTTGTTCTTCTCGGTATGGGAGGATCGAGCCTGGCACCGGATGTTTTCCAGAAGACTTTCGGAAATGCGCCCGGATATCCCGGATTGTTTGTCCTGGACAGCACGCACCCTTCTGCCGTGCTTACTGTCGAGGATAAATTAGATTTGAACCGGACTCTTTTTATTGTTTCGAGTAAATCAGGAACCACGCTGGAGACTCTTTCTCTATTCCGCTATTTCTGGAACAAAGTCAGACTCAACACAGATGGTCCCGGGAAACATTTTGTCGCCATCACTGATCCTGGAACGCCTCTGATGAAACTGGCTCAGGAGAGGAACTTCCGGCGGGTTTTCGAGGCCAATCCTGATGTTGGAGGCCGGTACTCGGCCTTGACTTATTTCGGAATGGTTCCAGCCGCCCTGATCGGGATGGATATCCACAAGCTGCTCGATAGAGCGTGGACAGCCTCTGAAAACTGTGCGTCCACTGTCTCTGAGGAAAAAGCAGCAGGAATCATCCTTGGGGCATCTCTGGGAGAAATCAGTCGAGACCACAACAAACTGACGTTTATCGCTTCTGATTCAATCAGGAGCTTTCCCGACTGGCTGGAACAATTGATCGCTGAGAGCACAGGAAAAGATGGGAAAGGTATACTGCCAGTGGCCGGCGAGCCTTTAGTCTCCGCGGGTGACTACAGCCAGGACAGGTTTTTTGTGTTCTTGACTCTTGCTAGAGAAAGTGATAGCGAACTTGAAAACCGGATGAATGCACTGAAACAGGCCGGTCATCCTTTTATCCGTATTGAGTTAAGTGATAAATACGCCCTTGGCCGCGAAATTTTTTCCTGGGAGGTGGCTGTGGCTTCTGCGGGCTCTGTGCTCGGAATTCATCCTTTCAATCAACCAGACGTTCAGTTGGCCAAAGATTTCACCAAGAAGGCCATGGAAAAAATCGGCAAGGAAGAAGAGGAGAACGATGAAAAGACATGGATATTGGATGAGCCTGAGACTCTTGCTCAAGCCATGAAAGAATGGATGGGGCAAGCCAAGCCAGGAGATTATATCGCACTCCAGGCTTATCTTCCTCCTTCAGAGGAGACGACAGAAGTTCTTCAGGATATCAGGTTAGAACTTCTCAAGCGGACTCGGTTAGCCACCACACTCGGCTATGGCCCTCGTTTTCTCCATTCCACAGGCCAGCTCCACAAAGGCGGTCCGAACAGTGGTCTTTTCCTTCAGATTGCGGATGAGCCGAGCATTCATCTGCCTGTTCCCGAAACCGATTATGATTTTAATACTCTGATAAAAGCGCAAGCTGAGGGAGATTACAGGGCTCTCCAGCAGAGAGGCCGCCGAGTCATTCGAGTGAATCTAAAGTCTGATGTCAGAGGCGGACTGAGAAAGCTTCATGAATTAATAAGTTTACAAGACTGAGAGATGGAACGAGACATTCAGGAAATTTAAAAGGAGGGACTATAAATGGAATTAGGCATGATTGGACTGGGACGAATGGGAGCCAACATGATCGAACGGCTTTTAAAGGGAGGACACCGAGTAGTGGGTCATGCGCGGCGCCAGGAAAGCGTTGACCGTGTTGTGGATAAAGGAGCTGAAGGAGCTTATTCTCTGGAAGAGCTAGTTTCCAAATTGAAACCTCGTCGTGTAATCTGGCTGATGATTCCGGCCGGTGATCCTGTGGATAAAGCCATTCAAGCGCTCATTCCGCTTCTCGATGCGGATGACGTGATAATCGATGGAGGAAATTCCTTCTATAAGGATACAGTCCGCCGGGCTGGAATGCTCAAAGAAAAAAACATCCATTATGTCGATGCAGGAACCAGCGGAGGAATATGGGGGCTGACTGAGGGCTACAGTATGATGATCGGAGGGGAAAAAGAAATCGTGGACACCCTCCGTCCGATCTTCGAAATCCTGGCTCCTGCTCCGGATAAGGGATGGGGACATGTAGGACCGAACGGAGCCGGTCATTTTGTGAAGATGGTTCATAATGGAATCGAATACGGCATGATGCAGGCGTTTGCGGAAGGCTTTGCATTGATGGAACGGAAAGAAGAATTTAACCTGGACCTTCACCAGATAGCTGAAGTTTGGCGGCATGGGAGCGTTGTCCGTTCCTGGCTTCTCGACCTCGCCGCAGAAGCCTTAGAGGAGAACCCAAGTCTAGAAGGAATCGCACCCCATGTGGCTGAGTCCGGAGAAGGCCGATGGACAGTCCATGAGGCCGTGGAACAGAAAATGGCCGCCCCAGTGATCACCTTATCCTTAATGCAGCGTTTTCTTTCACAGGACGAAGAAGGTTTTTCCAATAAGATGTTGGCGGTTCTCAGGAATAAGTTTGGCGGGCATGATATCAAACCCAAAGGGAGATCATGATGGAACATCCTGTAGACCGGCATCTATTTGTTATTTTAGGTGCGACTGGTAATCTATCCTTTCTCAAGCTCCTTCCTGCCCTGTATCGTCTTCTCACTGAACAGGAACTGGAGGACCGTTGCCAAGTTCTTGGATTGGGGACAAAGGAATTAGGCGATGATGACTTCAGGGAAAGAGCGAAAGAAGCACTGAAAAACGCCGGAATTTCCTCAAAGAATATGAATATTTGGTGCGATACCTGTCTCCATTACCTCTCGTTAGGAAAGTCCTCCGACGATTATTCCGGTCTTGTCGAACGTATCAAATCCCTCGAAAAGGAATACAATATACCCGGCAACCGGGTCTTTTACATGGCTCTCCCCCCTGGAATTTTTCCGAAAGCGATCACAGGAATAGGAGAATCCGGATTGAATAAAAGCCAGGGCTGGGTCCGTATAGTGATTGAAAAGCCCTTTGGCAGTGATCTGAGTTCAGCCCAGGAGCTGAATCATCTCCTCCACAAGTATTTCGATGAATCCCAGGTCTACAGGATCGACCATTATCTCGGCAAAGAGACTGTCCAGAATCTTCTGATTTTCCGGTTTGCGAACACGATTTTTGAATCTCTGTGGAACAGAGACCGGATCGACAATATCCAGATCACTGTGGCCGAAAGCATCGGGATTGCAGAACGGGCGAGATACTATGATAAGGCTGGAGCTCTCAGGGATATCATTCAGAATCACCTCACGCAGCTTCTCACATTGATTGCCATGGAAGTTCCCGCTGTCTTTGAAGCGGATGATATCCGGGGGGAAAAGGTCAAAGTCCTCCGGTCAATCCCTCTGATTCGACCGGAAAATGTGGTGTTCGGGCAGTATGATAAAGGAACCGTTAACGGAAAAGAAGTTCAGGGTTACAGGGAAGAGACAGGAGTCGCAGACGATTCATCTACAGAGACATATGTGGCCATGAAAGTTGAGATCAACAACTGGAGGTGGGAGGGCATTCCATTTTATATAAGGACCGGGAAACGTCTTCCACTCCGAGTGACTCAGATCATCATCACCTTCCGTCACGAACCTGTCTGCATATTCCGTCCATACAGTTCCTGTCAGATCACATCCAACAAGCTTGTCATCATCCTTCAGCCGGATGAGGGATTTCATCTGTACTTTGACGTGAAAAAGCCTGGAGAACCATTATGGTTGAAGACAGAAAGCCTGCATTTCCATTACAAAGACGCCTTCGGCCCTCTTCCTGATGCGTACCATACATTAATACAGGACATTCTCCAGGGGGATCAGACGCTTTTTGTGAGAGCGGATGAAGTCGAGGCTTCTTGGAAACTTTATGCGCCTCTCCTCGCGCGAGATTTCCCTGCTCATTCCTATGCGGCAGGCACGATGGGACCCGAGGAGGCGGATCAGCTTCTTATACGAGATGGGAGAAAATGGGAGAATCCGTGAAACCAGAGATTCATGCTTTCGATACTCTCAGGGATGCGAGTCGGGCATTAGCGGAGAGGATTGTGGAGACGGCCAGAGCCGCGGTCGATGAACGAGGACAATTTTCTATGGCGCTCTCAGGTGGTAGGACTCCAGAACTTCTGTACAATCTTCTGGCCAATGAATATTCAGATATGATGGGATGGAACGCGATCCACCTGTTTTGGGGAGATGAGCGGTATGTCCCTCCAGATCATCCGGACAGCAATTTTCGTATGGCTCATCATGCTTGGATTTCCAAAGTACCGATTCCTCCTGAGAACATTCACTGCATGCAGACAGAAAAGGAGACTCCTGAGAAAGCCGCGGAATCCTATGAGAGGATTTTGATCGAATTTTTCAAGGCCTCAGAAAAAATGCCTGATACCACCTTTGATGTGATGCTGCTCGGAATCGGAATAGATGGACACACGGCTTCACTTTTTCCGGGGAGCCCGGCTCTTTCGGAGAAAGGTCGGTGGGTTGTTTCCGCGGAGGCCCCTGCCTCTGTTTTTCCGAAGAAAAGGATTACTCTGACTCTGCCTGTAATCAATAATTCACGCGAAGTGTTTTTTCTCGCTTTTGGAGAAGAGAAGAAGAATGTCATAAAGGCGATTCTGGAAGAAGCTGAAAGAGCAAGGAGGGCTTACCCCGCAGCCATGGTGAGTGCCAGAGAAAGGTTGCTGTGGTATGTTGATAAAAATGTTTACTGTGATGTATCTTAATTTTGTTGATTTCAGACAGAAAGATATTTTGAACTTTCTGCCCACATGGTTTGGAACAAATCATTTATATATACATGGGAACTGAAAGGAGGTTATCATGAATGAATTTGATACCCGGCTTGAAAAAGACTGTGGGCTTCATCTTTACGGCTCTGAAATAAATGTTATTCAGGTGAATGTCGGTCTGAAGTGCAACCAGAGTTGTAAACACTGCCATCTGCAGTCCAGCCCCTCTCGCGAGGAGATGATGGAATGGGATACGATGACCGAGGTCATCCGTGTGGCCAGGGAAATGCAGCCAGAGATGGTGGATATCACAGGAGGTGCGCCAGAGCTGAATCCTCACTTCAGAAAGTTTGTGGAAGCGCTTCATAAAGACGGTCACACTGTCCAGGTCAGGACCAATCTCACAGCACTCCTGGAGCCTGGGATGGAAGATCTCCCGGAGTTTTTTAAAAGGAATGGAGTCCATTTGGTGGCTTCAATGCCCTGTTATCTGGAGGAAAACGTCACTGCGCAAAGAGGAGAAGGAGTCTATGAAAAGAGTGTTCAGATGATCCGAAGGCTCAATGAATTAGGATACGGAAAGGAACCAGAGCTTCCCCTGTTTTTGGTCTATAATCCTGGGGGACCTTTTCTCCCTCCTGATCAATCCCAACTCGAGGCAGATTACAAGCGGGAGCTCTTCCAGCGCTTCGGTATTCATTTCACCCACCTCTATACCATCACCAACATGCCCATCGGCCGTTTTTGGGAGGAATTGAAGAAAGAAAGTAAAGATAACGAGTATATGCAGGTCCTGTTGGAGGGCTTCAACCGTCAAACAGTGGAAGAACTCATGTGTCGAAACCAGATTTGTGTGGCCTGGGACGGGACGCTTTATGACTGTGACTTCAACATCGCTTTAAAAATGCCTGTGAGTCAAGGAGTACCGAGGAACATTAAAGATTTTAGCCCGAAAAAGCTCACAAAAAGAAAAATCGTCACAGGCACCCATTGCTTTGGCTGCACAGCTGGATTGGGTTCTTCCTGCGGGGGTTCGCTCCTGTCCGATTCTTCCGAAGGAAAAGAGGCCTCGTTTTCTTGAAGCAGACCGTTCCATTTATTTGCATATCGTTTCTTTTTCTATCCCTATCTGCACTGGTATAGAACAAGGGGGACAACAGGGTTTTTAGAAGAGATTGTTTAGCCATTCAATAGTTAAATTATGATCACGCATCAAAAGATTAGGAAGGCATGAGATGAAAAACACTGAAAAAAGGGAAAGTTTACCCCCATCATCACAGCCAAAAAAGAAGAGCGTTTGGCGGCCCATAATCCTGGCAATCATACTGATTTCCTTCATGGTTCTGGCGAGAGTGTTCAACTTGGGAGGCCGGCTGGAGGAACTCAGAGAATGGATTCTCTCTCTGGGTGCGTTTGGACCCCTTGTTTACGTATTAATTTACATTGTGGCAGTTGTTTTCGCTATTCCCGGATCTGTGATCACTGTGATGGGTGGTGTTCTCTTTGGTTCGTTAGTCGGCGTGGTATCAGTCAGCGTGGGTTCGACAATTGGAGCGAGCCTGGCCTTTCTGGTTTCTCGGCATTTTGCTAGGGAGGCTATCACTCAAAAGTTTGCCAATAACCAGAAGTTTCACCATCTCGACCAACTAACAAAGGAACACGGCGCCATAATAGTGGCCATCACTCGTCTGGTTCCGCTGTTTCCGTTCAACCTTCTCAATTATGGATTCGGGCTGACGCATGTTCCTTTTTGGACATATGTCTTCTGGTCATGGATATGCATGATTCCCGGCACGATTTTGTATGTGGTGGGTGCGGATGCAGTCGCCACAGCCATCTCGGAAAAACGGATTCCCTGGTTTTTGGTCATCATTCTTGTGGTGATTGGAGTCATCATCACCGTCCTTGTCAGGCAAGCAAGAAAAAAATTAAGAACTGAAGAAGGATAATTAAAAAATGAGCGAAAAAATAAAAGTAATACCTGATGACGAACATAACAAGACTCTTGTTTCGAGAGTCCATCCTTCTGATTGGAAGAATCCTGAGCCTGCTCCTAAGTACAACTTGGTTGTCATAGGCGCTGGGACCGCGGGATTGGTCACGGCCATGGGAGCCGCGTCCATGGGCGCCCGTGTGGCACTGGTGGAAAGACACCTCATGGGAGGAGATTGTTTGAACACTGGATGTGTTCCCTCCAAAGCTGTTATCCGCTCCGCTCGTGTGGTCGGAGAGATGCGATATGCTTCAGATTTTGGAATTAGAGCACAAAACTCCGCTCAGGTGGATTTCCCTAAGGTGATGGAGCGTATGCGCCGTTTGAGAGCCCAGATCAGCCAGAATGATTCTGTCCAAAGATACAGGGACGCAGGAGTGGATGTCTTCCTGGGACAGGGCCGGTTTATTGACCGTCACAGCCTGGAAGTGGATGGAAAGACCTTGAGATTCAAGAAGGCAGTCATCGCTACAGGAGCCAGACCTTTTCATCCTCCCATAGAAGGATTAGATGAGGCGGGATTTGTGACTAGCGATACGGTATTTTCACTTATCGAAAGACCTGACCGTCTGGCTGTGATTGGCGGTGGTCCGATCGGGTGTGAGCTTTCTCAGGCATTCAGACGCTTAGGCTCTGAGGTGACGATCATGCAGAGAGGCCCCCAGTTCTTACCGCGGGAAGACCCGGAAGCCGCAATGTTAGTGGGTAAAGTATTAGAAAAAGAGGGTATCCGCTGCTTACTGGGCTCAGACATCAAAAAAGTCACGGTCAAAAATGGGAAGAAAGTGGTTCATGTCATCTACAAGGGAGAACAGGAAAAGATTGAGGCGGATGAGATACTTGTTGGGACGGGAAGAGTCCCGAATGTCGATGGATTGAACCTGGAAGGAGCTGGAGTCGAGAACGATAACCGCAAGGGCGTGCGTGTCAATAAGTACTTCCAGACCACGAACCGGCACATCTATGCGGCGGGTGATATCTGTTTTCCTTATCAATTCACTCATATCGCCGAAGCGGCGGCCCGGATCGTCATCCAGAATGCCTTGTTTATTAAAAGCAAGAAGCATAAATCCATGATCATCCCTTGGTGCACGTACACTGACCCGGAGATCGCCCATGTCGGGATGTATGAGAAAGATGCCAATGAAAAGGGGATACCAGTTGAGACATTTGTCCATAATTTTAAAGATGTGGACAGGGCTATCCTGGACGGTGAGGATGACGGATTTATCAAAGTACACGTAAAAAAAGGAAAGGATAAAATCCTTGGAGCCACAATCGTAGCCAGTCATGCGGGAGAAATGATCAGTGAGGTCACGCTGGCCATGACAGCCGGAAAGGGATTGAAGACCCTCGTCAATGTCATCCATCCCTATCCCACTCAAACAGATGCCATCAAGAGGGTTTCTTCCCAGTATTATGCGCAGAAGTTCTCGCCGTTTATCAAGAAGCTGCTCACTCGCTGGTTCACGTGGCGAAGATAAGAAATCGTGAAGAGACGCCGCAAACTCATTATCTTCACCCGGTATCCTGTAAAAGGCAGAGTCAAAACCCGTCTTTTTCCGGCTCTTGGTGAAGAGGGTGCTGCATCTCTCCACAAGAAGATGACCGAGCACACAGTGGAATGGGCAGCTTCCTTGTCAGATAAATACAAGGGCTCTCTGGAAATCCGTTTTGAAGGAGGGAATCAGGATCTCATGGCCGAATGGCTGGGGGCTGAGTGGAAGTGTGTTCCCCAGGGAGAAGGCGACCTGGGGGAGCGGATGGCAAGGGCTTTTGAGGAGAATTTTCAAAAGAAGACAAAAAAGGTTGTTCTTGTTGGAACAGACTGTCCTCAATTGACTGTCTTCCACGTTCAAGCGGCATTCCACGCGTTAAAAAACCACGATCTCGTACTCACCCCGACTGTGGATGGAGGCTATAGCTTGATCGGACTCAAGCAGATGGTCCCAGAGCTTTTTGCTTCACTAGCCTGGGGAACAGAAACCGTTTTCCAGAGTACATTGGAGAGAGCGAAGAAAGCCGGGATTTCTGTGAAATGCATGAAGCCTTTGCAGGATGTGGATGTTCCTGAAGACCTTTCTGTCTGGGAAAAAGTAAGTGATAAATATCTTTCGATTGTCATCCCTACACTGAACGAAGAAGAGCATCTGGGTCAGACTCTTGAGAAAGTTGGCCGGATGCCGAATGGAGAGGTAATCGTTGTCGATGGAGGAAGCCAGGATAGGACTGTGGAGGTTGCGGGGAAATGGGGGGCACGAGTGATTCGGACTGAACCGAACAGAGGAAGACAGATGAATCTCGGTGCCCGGGAAGCATCGGGTGACATGCTTCTCTTTGTGCACGCAGACACGCTGCTTCCAAAAAATTATTCAGATTTCATTCGAGAGGCACTGAGCAATCCAAGGGTTGTAGGAGGGGCTTTTGCCTGGAAGGTCGAGCCTTCCACTCCTTTTTTAAGGTACCTTGAAAAAAACGTAGCCTGGCGGACTAAAATTTTTCGGATGCCTTATGGCGACCAAGCGTATTTTGTCAGGACATCTGTTTTCCGTGAAATCGGCGGGTATGCGGATATTCCACTCATGGAGGACGTAGAGTTCATTCGCCGTCTCCGCAAAATCGGAAAACTGGTTTACATCCCCCATCCGGTTGTGACTTCTCCCCGCCGATATCAAAGGCGTGGGCCTGTGCGGACAGCATTGAGGAATAAGCTCACATTATTCGGATATTACCTCAGGATTCCTCCCGATCGTCTATCCAAATTTTATTATAAAAAAAAATAAAAAGGGGATAGACCACCATGATTAGTCATTAGGGAACACTTTTATTAATAATATTGGAGACAAAAGTGACATATTAAAATGTTTCCAAATTGTTGATTTAAAACACTAGACAACTTTTTCTTCAAGATGATAGACAGTCCCTTGAAGAAAAAGTTGCCTATCTTTTTTTTACCCCCTTTTCAGGTGAATGAAAATCATTGCTCAAATCATCTCAAAAGGGGGTTGTAAGATTCTAGGACCCTTGATAGTATAAATGAGACATCCGGAAAAAAAGGCGAGGATTCAAATAAATAAATATCTCTTTTATCCTCCATCTGCATGGAGCGAAAAATGGAAGAGGAGAATAGAGACTATGTTCGTCAAAATAACGAGAAGAGTCGTGGTTCCCAGCCTCGTGTTGATAATATTCGTGTTATCCGTTCTTTTCGGACCGCTCTTCTCCCAGGAAAAGAAACTCAGAGTCACCGCAGAGACAGCCATTATCTACCTCAAACCAGATCCCCATAGTCCGGTTGTCGCAAAAGTGAAAGAAGGGACGGTCCTAACCCTCCGTCATCCCAGAAAGACCAAAAGAATATGGTACCAAGTCTTTTTTGTTCCCAAAGGATCTGAAGTCGGCAAATCAGGGTATATTCAAGATTCCTTTGTCGAAAGATTGTTTGTGGTGACCAGGATTGAGACAGTCGAAAGCCAAGAAGACACGATAAAGCATTTCAGAAAAGCCCAATGGGGGATGACACAAGAGCAGGTTATTCGACTAGATGGGAATCCTGCGGCTCGGGAAAATCCGGGTGAGTTTTATGTGATGAGGTACTGGGATAGCATCAAAAACATGAGCTGCTGGATTGATTATATTTTTAAAGACGACAAATT
This sequence comes from Candidatus Aminicenantota bacterium, assembly GCA_050116035.1. Lineage (GTDB taxonomy): Bacteria > Acidobacteriota > Aminicenantia > Aminicenantales > Aminicenantaceae > SOIA01. The sequence continues at coordinate 14,625 of JASFPJ010000038.1, forward strand.
GGTCAAAGCAAGATACATATTTCTTGTGAAGCACGAATATAAGAGTCAGTATTTTGGTGATTATAAAAAGGCAAAAGATTTTTTAACTGAAGTCCATGGGCAATCTCCGTTAACCAATATCAACTGGCTGAATCCCACGTATAAAGAGGACTATTCTAATTGGGGATTGGCTGTTAGCCTGGGGCATCTGGAATACAGCGCCATCTGGGATACTCCTGAGACAGAAATAGTACTCAGACTTTTTGGCGAGAACAACGAGGTTAAACTCGTGGCTGAATACACAGGGAAATTACAGGATGAGAAGGAAAAGGCCAGCTAACGAAAGAGAAACGTAAGCGCAGCTAACCTGAAACATTCATAAAATCCGCCGACACTATACATTATTTTCTATGAAATGAGCTCTTTAGGTAGATTTTTCTCGGGATCAAGATTCAAACTTCTTTTAATGTTCATTCATCTGCTAAATGTCGGCATCTTTTCCCCTTCGGGCGAGCAAATCTGACGACCTTTTCTTTAAAAAAAATTGTCATCGCGAGCCAAGCATGGCGATCTCATAGTGTATCGCTAATTGCACGAGATTGCCGCTGTCGCTTCTCTCCTCGCAACGATGTCTGCTTTGTTGCGGCCCATTCGCGGTGGATGACCACAGCTTCATGGGCCGACGCCTCGCATCTACAGCAACCTCGACTCGTGAATAATCCAGGCTAATAGTTCTTCTTTATATGCTGTTCTTTTTTCTAAAGAAAACGAAGAGACGCGGGCCACTCACTTCAGATCGAACCCATCCCAGCAGTAAGTGCAGATTTTTTCTTTCGGAAGTCCGATGGCTTTGACGAGGTCTTCCAATCTTTGGTATTTCAGTGTGGTCAGCTTCAGCCTTTTTCTGATTTGATCGACCATAGCTTCGTATTTTTCAGAACCTGTTCGAGAATATTCTTCAAGATCTTTGCTGTCATCACCTTCAATCTCTTTGATGGCTGTTCGGGCAGCAAGGTCCAGTTCTGACCTGGACCTCGAGAAATTCAAGAATTTGCATCCGTATGTGAGAGGAGGACATGCAGGTCGCATATGCACTTCAACAGCGCCATAGTCATAAAGCCTCTGGATGGTATCCTTGAGCTGGGTTCCTCTGACGATTGAGTCCTCACAGAAGAGCACTCTTTTCCCTTCAATTAAATCCCTGATGGGGATGAGTTTCATCTTTGCCACCAAGTCTCGAATGTTTTGGTCTTGGGGCATGAAACTCCGCGGCCAGGTGGGTGTGTATTTGACGAAAGGTCTTTTGAAAGGGATGTTCGCCTCGCTGGCGTACCCCAGGCCATGTCCGATACCTGAATCCGGTATTCCAGCGACCATGTCTATCTGGATATTATCCTTTTTCGCTAAAGAGGCGCCGCATTTGTTTCTTACGTATTCAACATTGATTTCTTCATAACTGGATGCCGGATACCCGTAATACACCCATAGAAAGCCACAGATCTGCATTTTTTCCTCAGGGTTCTTTTTCTGTTCGATTCCCTCTTCTGTGATGAAGACGATCTCTCCCGGTCCGAGGTACTTTGTGATTTCAAAACCGAGGTTTGGAAAAGCGCATGTTTCAAGAGTGACCGCATAGCTTCCATCCTTCTCTCCGATTACAACCGGAGTTCTGCCAAGTCTGTCTCTGGCTGCATAGATTCCTTTATCAGTCAGTAAAAGCAACGAGCATGATCCTTCGATCGCTTCTTGAGCTCTTTGTATACCTTCTACAAAAGTT
>JASFPJ010000039.1:0-16191 GCA_050116035.1 Candidatus Aminicenantota bacterium
CTGGATGAGGCCACCTCTGCCTTGGATTCTGAATCGGAAAGACTCGTCCAGATCGCTCTGGCTAATGTCATGGAGAATCGAACGACTTTTATCATTGCCCACCGCCTCTCCACGGTCAGGAGCGCGGATAGGATTTTTGTGGTGGACAAGGGTCGAATTGCCGAAACGGGCACACACGAGGAGCTCTGTCAGCTGGACGGAATCTATAAAAAATTGTATGATTTGCAGTTCCTGGAAGGGGAGGATACAGTCCTTTGATTCAGAGTATGACCGGATTTGCGGAGAGGAGGTCGGATTCCAAGACTCTTTCGGTGAAGTTCAGTGTCAGAAGTCTGAACCATCGGTTCTTGGATTGGAATTACCGGGGAACCCAGATCGGCGGAGTGGAAAGTCAGCTCCGGGCCATCCTCCAGAAGAAATTTCGCAGGGGGAGGTTTGAAGTCTTTCTAGAAATGATCTATCTCAATCCTGCGGCCTGGGAACTCCGCATCAACGAAGACTTGCTCCGTAAAATCCTCTCTTCTGTGGAAAAGCTCTCTTCTCGGATGAAACAAAGAGTTAGTTTTTCCGTGGATAGAGTGTTCAATCTGCCCCAGGTCATGGAGTTGAAGAGAAAGAGCTTCACTCCCGAGGAAGTGGGCTTTTTGGAGAATAGTTTTGAAAAAACGCTGGATGACGTTCTCAAGATGAGGAAGAGAGAAGGAAGGGAAATCGCTCGCGATATCCGGAACACTCTGGATAATATAAAACAGGCTGTCAACTGGATCGAGAGGATGGCCAGGAAACAGCCTTTTCTTATCCGCGAGAAATTGAAGAGGCGGATGAAGGAACTCAGCCATGAAAGCCCGCTGTCAGAGGAAAAACTCGTGGAAGAGGCGGCTTATCTGGCTCAAAGATACGATTTAGCAGAGGAAGTCACAAGATTGAAAAGTCATATAGATTATGCTCTGAAGCTTCTTTCTCCCAAGCGGATGGAGCCTGTTGGGAGGAAACTTGATTTTGTCGCCCAGGAGCTTTTTAGAGAGGTCAACACCATAAACTCAAAATCCCAGGATATCGAGATCACTAAAAAGGCTTTAAACATTAAAGGAGAGGTGGAAAGCATTCGGCAGCAGGTTCAAAATGTCGAATAGACACATTTTGTGATATTATGCAGTTTGGAGGAATTTGATGCTTTTTATCATCACCGGCCCATCAGGATGCGGAAAGTCCACAATAGTTCATCGGGTGCTGGATGAACTGGAAAATATCAGCTTTTCGGTCTCTCATACAACCCGCAAGAAAAGAGAATCAGAGAAAGAGGGAGTGCATTACTATTTCGTCTCCAAGCCTGAGTTCGAGCAGATGATCAAAGAAGAGAGATTGTTCGAGTGGACGGTCTTTCAGGGGAATCACTACGGCACCTCCAAAAGGGAGGTGGAAAGGAAAGGATCTGTAGGAGACCTCCTTCTGGATATCGATGTTCATGGAGCCAAAGAGATCAAGTCGAGATTAAAGAAGGCAGTATTCATCTTCATCCTTCCGCCCTCATTTGAGGAGTTGAAAAAGAGGCTGAAAGCGAGGGGCCAGGAGGGTGCCGAATCTATCCAAGAAAGGCTTGAAGTCGCCAGGAAGGACATCCGGCTCTATCCCCAGTTTGATTATATAATCGTCAATGATAACCTGGATAGAGCTGTCAAATGTCTGGAGTCGATCATTCGCTGCATGAGGTGCAGTCTCGAATACAAGAAGAGAGAGATCGTGCCCGTTCTCCAGAGTTTCTCCAAAGATTGATCCGAGGTCGAGATGAAAATAATTGCCTTAGGAATATCGTCTTCTATCAGCATATACAAAGCCTGTGATATCATCAGGCGGATTCAGGACAAGAAGTTTGAAGTCCAGGTGATTCTGACCAAGAACGCTTCCCGTATGATTTCTCCTCTTCTCTTCAGTGCGCTTTCAGGACGGGAGGTGATCGTTGACCCCTTTGAGGAAGAGCAGTCGGAGAGAATTTCCCATGTGGCGCTGGCCAAGGAGGCTTCACTCTTCCTGGTAGCTCCAGCGACGGCGAACATCATCGGCAAATTCGCTTCGGGAGTCGCCGATGACTTCCTCTCGACTTTTTATACGGTTATCGGGTGTCCTGTTCTTATTGCACCCGCGATGAATGAGTCCATGTACCTGCACCGCCAGACTCAGCAAAACATCCGGAAACTCAAAGGCCTGGGAGTCAAATTCGTGGAACCGGAAAAGGGATTCCTGGCCTGTCAGGATACGGGGTGGGGAAGACTGGCTTCACCGGAAAAAATTGTTGAAGAAGGGCTGACACTCATCCAGAAAAGTAAGAGTTTGAAGGGTAAAACGATCCTGGTGACAGCCGGGCCCACGCGCGAATTCCTGGACCCTGTGCGTTTTCTCACCAATCGCTCCAGCGGGAAAATGGGTTATGCACTTGCGGAGGAAGCACTCAGGCGTGGAGCCAAAGTCATCCTTGTTTCGGGCCCCACTCCTATTTTCCCGCCACCGGAAGCTGCTTTCAGAGATGTCCAGACCGCAGAAGATATGAAAAGGGAAGTAGCGAAGTATTTCCCCAAAGCGGATGTCGTACTCATGGCCGCCGCTGTTTCGGATTTTACTTTTGCGCAGACCGCTTCGAGCAAAATCAAGAAAGAGAAATTCGGCGAGAGTATCCAGATCACACCTGCCCCAGACCTCCTTCAAGAGTTGAGCCGGAAAAAGGGATCGAAGGTTTTAGTGGGATTCGCGGCTGAGACAGAGAATGCGGTCGATAACGCCATTGAGAAGCTAAAGAAGAAAAGGCTGGATATGATCGTTGTCAATAATGTACTGGATGAAGGGATTGGCTTTGAATCTGATTTTAACCGGGTGAGCATTGTTTTTTCCGGCGGTCAAGCGATTCAAACCGAAAAGATGACTAAAGTCGAGATCAGCCAGATCATCCTGGATAAAGTCGAGGAAATCGTTGGGAAAAAAAGCTGAAAAGATCATAGAAAACCTCGAGGAGAGAGTTAAATTTTTTTCTCAGATGGGCATTGATTTCATCGAGTCATCTTCAGTATCCGAAGAGCCTTCCTCTCCTTCCTTCCAATCCTTGATAGAACAGATCCTGGATTGCCAGAAGTGCTCCCTTGCCCAGGGAAGGAAGAATGCTGTACCGGGAGAGGGGAGCCTCGAAACAGATTTGATGTTCGTGGGCGAAGCGCCGGGTCGGGATGAGGATATTCAAGGTCGGCCTTTTGTGGGAAGAGCGGGCCAGCTTCTCACAAAGATCATAAATGCCATGCATTTTAAGAGAGAAGAGGTTTATATCACGAATGTCGTAAAATGCAGGCCACCTGAAAACAGAACTCCCCATGTGGATGAGATCGAGAAGTGCAAAGGTTATCTCCTGAGTCAGATAGAGATGATTAGGCCGAAAGTTATTGTCACACTCGGAAAGGTGGCGACGGACTTTTTTGTCCGCAGTCGCCTGGGGATGTCAGCCCTGAGAGGGAAATTCACCGATTATGGAGACATTCAGGTGATGCCGACTTTTCATCCCTCCTACCTTATCCGGAACGAGCCCAACAAAATACTCAAGAAGATGGTCTGGGAAGACATGAAGAAAGTCATGGCCTTCCTGGGCAAAGAATGACCTTGTACGCTGAAGTTATCCTTTCCCTGCCAGTCAGCCAGACTTTTATCTACGCTATCCCAGAATCACTGCGTATAATAACCATGGTTGGGTCGCGTGTCCTTGTCCCACTCGGACAGAGGATGATGACCGGGTTTGTCGTGAAGCTCAGGAAAAAAAGGCTGTCTTCCGAGATTAAGCTTAAAGAAATCGTGGAAGTGCTGGATGATGAGCCTGTTTTTTCGTCTGCCTTCCTTTCCTTTACCAGAAAGCTGAGTGATTATTATTACTCCTCCTGGGGAGATATGCTTCAGGCTTCACTCCCCCCATCCTTTATTCTCAAGAGCCAGGCAAGGGTGTCTCTCACTGAAAAGGGAGAAGACGCAGTCCTCCAGGAAGGCCTCACTGGGGAGGAAATAGAGGTTCTGAATCTCCTCAGGATGAAAGAATACAGTGTGTTCTTCCTGAAAAGGAAGTTGAGGATAAAAAATCTTTCGACTCTTCTTTCCCGTATGGAGAAGAAAGGATTGGTTCAAATACAGAGAGATATCAAAAGGATGAGGCCGAAAAGAGCGCTCTCTGTAACAAAAACTGAATCTCAGCTAGAAATGGATTTTTCTCTGGATGCCCATTCCCGCCAGATCGCCGATGAGATCGTTTCTGCACTCGGGCAACAGGTTTTTTCCTCATTCTTCCTTTATGGGCCTGCAGAAAAAAGGGAATCTGTTTATTTTCATCTGATTAGAAGAATTCTCAAAGGGGGAAGGAAAGCGTTATTTTTAGTTCCAGAGATCGCTTCCACGCAGACTTTGAGAGAGAAGTTTGAAAAAAGGCTGGGAGAAAAAGTGGCCCTTCTTCACAGTCAGTTAACTGAGAAGGAGAGAGAGATCGAGTGGCTGAGAATTAAAGAGGGAGAGGCAGATATTGTCATCGGGCCTCGCTCAGCTCTTTTTGCACCGATTGATAATCTGGGCTTGGTCGTCGTCGATGAAGAGCAGGACGAGTCCTTTTTCCAGCCGGAGAGTCCAAGCTATGATGCCAGGAAAGGAGCCTGGTTGAGAGCCAAACAGGAGAAAGCGGGCCTGGTTTATGGATCGGAGATTCCTTCAGTCAGCGCGTTTTACAGAGCCAGGAAGAGAAGATGCCTGCTGAGTTTAAAAGGAAGGAGGGATAAGAAAAAGGTTGAAATTGTTGACGATAGAAAAGAAAAAGAAGTGATTTCCCGGAGGCTTGCCGAGCGCATTGCGGTAAAACTGAGAAGGAAAGAGCCGGTCCTGGTATTCTTGAACCGGCGGGGTTATGCCTCCTATCTTCTTTGCTCACACTGCAGTTTTATCCCACGGTGTGTTCGGTGTGATGTGGCACTGGCCTATCATAAAAGAGAAAAGAAGCTAGCTTGCCACTCCTGCGGTTATTCGACTCCTGCTGTGGAGAGATGCCCGGATTGTGGCCGCCGGATGATCAGAGGTCGGGGAGCAGGTGTTGAGGCTGTCGAAGAGAGATTGAAAAGGATCTTTCCCCAGGCAAGGACAGCCTCTTTTGCGACAGACCTGGACAGGAAAGACCAGGATAAAATCCTTCAGGAGTTCCGGAAAGGGAAAATTGACATCCTGGTTGGAACTCAGCTCCTGGCCCATCAGATTGACCTTCCTTCAGCCTCTTTAGTTTCTATCCTCTCCCCTGAAACACTCCTCACCTTGTCAGACTACAGGGCCAGCCAAAAAACTTTTCAGTCCGTTAGCCAGATGATGAGATTTCTCAGGGAAGAAGGAGAAGCCGAGGCCATCATCCAGACGGCGCTTCCCCGCCATTTCAGTATACGTCAGGCCGCGTCCGGGGATTATATGTCTTTCTTTAAGGAAGAGCTGAATTTTCGACGCCTGATGAAATATCCTCCCTTCACTCATCTGGTTGAGATCCTGTTCCAAGGGGAGAATTTAAGGTATGTCGCCAGACAATCAAGAGAATTTTTTAGCCGGGTGAAGGAGGCTTCGAAAGATGTCGAAATTTTGGGTCCTGCACTGGCGCCAGTCTCGATGGTAAGGGGGAGGAGCAGGGTTCAACTCATACTTAAAGCACGAAAAAAGAAAGACCTGGATGATGTTCTTGAGAAATTGCTGCAGTCGGTTAAAGCAAGAAAATCCATCCGTGTTCACGATTAATAAAAAGTGTAAAAAGGGGACAGGCTCCTTTTTTTTAAGAAGAGGGACAGTCCCTGAAAAAAGGTGCCTGTTGTACTTGCTCAGTAATTCGGTAACGTTTTTTAGATGTCATTACGAGCGAAGCGTGGTAATCTCTTTAAAAAATTAATGAAACTTTTTTGTGAGATTGCCACGTCACTTTGTTCCTCGCAATGACATGAAGGTGAGATTGCCGCGCTTCGCTCGCAATGACACTTTTGCCATCGATATCATCACAAAAAGTGTTACTGAATTACTGAGCATAAATACCTGTCCCCTTTTTGAGGGACTGATCCATTCATTTCTAAAGTGAAAAAAGAGAAGGGCTGGACCCTCTTTGACCGCATGAGACCCTCACCTTGAGGGAGGTGGATTTATAAGTTGCTTTTTAGATGAGATTCTATCCCTGAGCGAGTCCTCAGAGATTTTTTACATTAAAAAAAACAGCGTGAGGCCTCTGATTATGCGTCTGCGTATTCAGCGAAGTAGATTGTCAGATAGCCTGTGGCCTGCACAGGATGGCCGGCTATGTCTTCTCCATAAAAAGTGATTTGAGCGACTACCTGTAATAATCTTGATGGATCAATGATTATATCACTTAATGGAGATTCGGCTTTGGCCTGTTCTCTAACAATAACAAATTCAATGGTTTCGCTGGAATCAATATCTATTGCGACTGAGAGTCGGCCCTGGAATGTCGCAGGGACAGCTGTCGACGGCATATTCAAAGAATCAACGTAGGTGTATCTGACCTCATAGGTATGAATAAATATTCTGTTCTTGTACGACGGACCGGCTCCGATGCTTGCCGGTTCTTTGAGTTTGGCCTCGAGTGTAGCAGGAATAATATCTGCGACAATGGAGCCATCAAGAAGAGGATCACCTTCAATCACGTCTGACTGGAGAAAGTCTGCTGAGTCTCCGGCAGCCGTGTAACCCGCCACTTCCACAACCAGAAGTATGCTGCTGCTTGAGTGCTCATCGCGAATTTGACAGGATACCAACATTAAAACACACGGAAGAATGGCCAGTATTTTTAAAGCAAATTTTGTTCTTTTCATTTTTACACCCTGTTATTGGATTATTCTGGGAGTAATGAATATGAGCAGCTCCCTGTGCTGCTTGGTGCGTGCAAAATTCTTGAAAAGGAGTCCCAGAAACGGGATTTTATGCAGAAAAGGAACTTTTTCTCGGGTGATGGAGTCTTCAGTCCTGTAAATTCCTCCAATCACAGTCGTTCCTCCATCAGGGATCATGACCCTTGTGGTTGCACTTTGGGTCGTTATCGGAGGGATTCCGTTGACCAGGTTGGCGAAGTCAGCGGCGTCATTCCTGATTTCGATGTCCATGATGATGGTTCCCTCGGCTGTGATCTGGGGTGTGGCTCTCAACTGTAAGGCTGCGTTCTGGAACCGGACAGAAGTGGTGAAATTTGCAACAGTCTGAATGGGAATCTGTCGACCCTGGACAATATTAGCCTCATGGTTGTTCTGCGTCGTTATCGTCGGAGAGGAGATGATACGTCCCTCACCTGTTGTCTCCAGGGCGGAAAGGGCCATGTCGATCACAGTCGTATTCATGACATTGGCGAAAGAGATCCCGACTGCTGTGCTGAAAGATGGGGCAGGAAGGTTGATCGCATAACCGCCCAGTGGCCCCCCGATTCCTCTCGTGACAACTCCCTGGGGAATCATCGCTCCGTCAACGTTTATACTGTTCGGGAATTGAAGGGATGTAGTGTTTCCGTGGAAAGGGTCCACATCTCCTCTAAAGCCCCACTGAATACCTAAGTTCCTAACAAAATTAGATGTGGCCTCGACAACTCGAGCCTCGATGGAGACTTGTGGAGTCGGTGTGTCGAGCACGGCTATGAGCTGTTCCAGAAGGTCGAATCTGTCTATCACGTCCGAAATAATCAGCGTGTTTGTCCGTTCATCGATGATCAATTCTCCTCGGGTGGAGATTTTATTGGATAGGAGACTCTGGATATCTCCTGCCCGGGCATAAGAGAGTTCGTAGTATTTAGTCTGAAGAGGTCCGGCTAGTTCCCGGCTTTCCTCCAATCGTCTCTGTTCCTCTTCTTCCCGGGTGAGGGTTGCGACTGTAGCGATCCGAAGGATGTTCCCTTCGATAGTTCTCCCAAATTTGTGCTGTCTTAAAATGATATCCAGAGCTTGATCCCAGGGGATGTATCTCAAATCGCAGGTGACAGCTCCTCTGACTTCCGGGTCAAAGATAACGTTCAATCCGGCAAAATCCGCAATCCAGAGGATAACGTCCCGGATATCTGCTTCATAGAACCGGAGAGCTCCGATGATTTCTCCGGTGTACCTGTCTTCACGGCTCACAATAGCCGGTGGCCGGGTCACTTCTTCTGGAGGTTCAACTTCAGGCTTAACTGGCGGTTTTTCTGGCACAGGTTCGATGGGCTTCGGAGGGATTTCGACTTCTGGCTTTGGAGCGGGAACAGTGGGAATAGCCCGGGTCACAGGCCCCTTGGTGAAAGAAGCCAGGATTTCATCCCTGTCAATATCCAGAGTGTAGTATCGGGGTTCAGACAGGTCGAACACCAGTCGGGCGATTGTGTAGGGGCTTTCTCTCTGGAATTGTCCAGTTCTCACTCTGAAGATTCCCAGCCTCTGGACAGGATAGGTGTATGTTGGATCAGGATAAAGAGTGTCGAAAAAGTCGACAACCAGACGGAGAGGATTTTCCAGGGCGAAGACCTGGGATATGGCTTCCGCGCTCAGTTTGGCAGTGACTTCGAGGCTGTCTGTTCTCTCAAAAATCCCGACTCCCACGAATTGAATGGGCCTCTTGGGCATTGCCTTGAGTTTTTCTTCGGTTTCAGAAGTGAGAATGTATCCGTTGAGTGTCCTTTGAATCCTGTTTAACTCAACAACCGTGTATCCGTTGGAAGCGTAGAATCGGTAGGGAACTTTTTCCGGGAGCTGTATGAGAAGGCGGGCGGTCTCAGCTCCTGTTTTTTCGATCTTGATGTTTCGAACGAGTAAAGATTCCCGCAGGTCGATCTGAGTTTCTGTATCCGTAGTCACCTTGTCCAGGTCGATGACAATCGTCGCTGGTCCGGTCTCAGCGTAGTATGTGGCTGTGATCTGGAGAGGTCCGCTCGTTTCCAGAAATATGAGAGTGTTGAGTTCTTCGGTTTGAACGAAAATCTTATTTATACTGACTGAGGATTGGCTGCTGGCATATCCCCACAACAGGGAAAGGAAACAAAATAAAGTAAGAACCTGGAATATTTTTGTCTTTTTCATCGTCGCTCCTCTGTTTGAATTTCTTTGACTATATCTTTTGGCTTAAATAAAGGAGATCCTCTTTCTTGTGTCTTGCGGAAAACGACTTTTGTCTCATCAATCGAAAGAACGAAGCCATCGGAAAATTTATGACCGACTTTAATGAAAAGGGGAAATTCCTCAGGGCCAGTGACTATTGCGGTGAACTGTCCTCTTGCCTTGACGATCCCGATAACATTTATATTCTCAACTGAAACCCCAGGTTCTCCTTCTCTTCCCCCGGTTCCGGCTTCCTGCTGAGCGAGCAAATCTCTAAAAGGGTCTCTCCTTCCTGCGCGTGCATAAGTGGGCTTTGACTTTTTTGGCATTATTTCACTGATTTCTTTCTCCATAGCCTGTTTTTCTTCCTGTGTGGTTTCCTGTTTTGTTTGTTGGCTCAAAGCGATTTGGATACACAGACAAAGAAAACCGGCCATAAGACAAAAAGACAGTGCTTTTTTCATTTTTATTTCCTTTTTGATTTTTTCGCTTTTTCGGCTGGAGTCTCTTCGCGGAAGATGTACGTCTTGGCTGTGTATGAAGCGGAAATGGTGTTCGTGGCGGTCTGTCTCTGGAGTGTTTTTATCGAAAAATCCTCTATGTTAAAGAGGCGTGCAAAATTGCTCAGTCGGTCAAAGAAGAGCGCAAGGTTGTGGTAGTCACCGGTCATTTCCAGGTCGATGGGCCACTCATAGTAAAATTCCTTCCGGATTTCTCCTTGAACATCAAACTTATCGAGCTTGAGGCGGGAATTGTTGGCAAGGGCCTGCATGTTTCCCAGAATGTTCCATATTTCTCTCCTCTGGGGGATGATAGCCTCGAGTTCTTGGAGAGTTTGGTTCAAGACCGCTATTTCTGCTTCGATCTTGTCCAGCTGTCTCTTTTTTGCGCGGAGAGTCGTGACTTCCCTTTCTACTTTGTCCCTTTCGACCTTGAGGTTTTCCAGTTGATCGTTTTTAGGTTTGAACCAGACATAATAAAGAAGTGCCGCCATAATGCCTATCAAAACAAGATGTCCGTACCATGGCCAGTCTTTCATTTTAATTGGCTCCTTTTTGCTCGACTTCAGTTAAAGGCTGAGGTACTGGAGGAACCACATACACCGCGGATAAAGAAAAATCATAGTATTCGTTACCTCTAGCCTGCCTGCGAGTTGTACTCTTGAGGTCTACGTTCATAAAATAGGGGCTTGTTTCCAGGTTATAGATGTAGTCGGAAATCATGCTGTTATCTGTAGCCCTTCCTCTTATCTGGATTGTTTGTCTGCTGAAGCTAACCTCTGTTAACCAAACCCACTGAGGAATTTGTTTGCTGATCTCATCCAGAATGCTGACTGCGATTCCCTGTTGGGCTTTTAGCTGGTTGATGAGTTCGATTTTTCTCAGGATGAGCTCCTGCTGACCCTGCACCGTTTCTAACTTGGACAGGACGTCTTTAAGTTTGTTTTTCTCCACCTCGGCTATCTCTAGGAGATTCCTTTCTTTCTTGATGGCATTGAATTGAAGGTAGCCGAGAGCGATTGCAACAATGACAAAAAGCCCGATAAGAGAGGTCATCGGAAAAGGCTTTCTTTCCTTTACGACCTCTTCTTCTTCTTTAACAATTGGGGCTTTTGGTTCTTCTTTAAGTAGGTTTATTCGTATCATGGCTTTACTCTTCCATTTTTCGGGTGGCTAATCCGGTAGCCACTCCGAACAAGGCGGCCATTTCCTGGAAATAGACCGCGTCAAATTTTTTTTCGTTGTAGTAAATATTTCGGAAAGAGTTGAAGACTTCGGTCTCTGTGCCGAATTTCTGTTCGAAGAACTTGGGAAGATCTTTCAGTTTGGCCAATCCGCCGCTCAGGAGTATTTTTTCGACTTTTCTCTCTCCTCCTTCCCCGGCTTCATAGAAAGAGAAAGTTTTTTCGATTTCCTCGAGGAGGTTTTCGATGTTCGTGTTCAGAACTGTTTCGATCTGCTCGGGCGGAATATCTTTGGCTGGAATCCCTTTGATGACTTTTTCAGCATCATCCACACTGAGCCCAAGGTCTTTTCTTATGTTTTCGGTTATAAAGGACCCGCCGATGGAGAGATCCCGGAATAATTGAGGTTTCTCTTTTTTGATGATAATGATGTTGGTGGTGTTCGCACCGAGGTTAATCAGAGCCACTGTCTTTTCGCGGTATAATTCCGGGTAATTGATTTCCAGAGCATTTTGAAGAGCAAACGCATCCACTTCAATGGCAAGTAGATTTTTGCGGGCTTGTGAGACGACATTGCTGTAATTGGTGACCTTGTCTTTTTTCGCAGCGACAAGTAGGATGTCAAGGTTTTTATCCTCCGAACCGGGAGCAGGTTTCAGGATAGCGTAATCCACGGCGGTTTCTTCATAGGGGTAGGGAATATTATGCCTGGCTTCCCAGATGATGGATTCTGCCAATTCTTCGGTATCCATTGAAGGAAGAGATATTTTCTTAATGATCACTGAGCTCCCGGAGAGGGAAATGACAACGTTTTTATTCGCGATTTTATTCTCGTCAAATATCATTTTTATGGTCTCAGACACAGCTGTCGAATCCATGATTGTCCCCTCGACAATGGCATCATGCGGGAGGAATTCTAAACCTATCTTCTGGACTTCGTAGATTTCTTCTCCGCCTTTTTTCTTCGATTTAAACTCGACAGCTTTGACGGCGTAAGAACCGATGTCCAGCCCGACTATGGCTTTCTCTTTACCCAAACCAAACATTCTTCTTTCTCCCTTGTGTTCATAGATTTAAGCTTGGGTGCTTATTTTTAAATTTTTCCCTGAGCTTTTTTTCGACCTGATCTGGCACCAGATCCTTAAGGCAACCGCCCAACATGAAGATCTCTTTCACCATTTTTGAGCTGAGGAAAGAATAACTGAGATTGGGCATCATAAAAAATGTTTCGATTTCCGGGTCGAGTTTCATGTTCATCAGAGCCATTTGAAATTCGTACTCGAAGTCTGAGATAGCTCTCAGCCCCCTGATAACGACCTTGGCGTCGTTTTTTTTAGCGAATTCAACGAGCAAGCCGTGAAAGGCTTTGGCTTCGGTATTTTTTTGGCCAGCAAAAATCTCCTTGATCATACTGACTCTCTCTTCAGCGGAAAAAAGAGGTTTTTTCTTCGGATTTTCCAGTACGGCCACAAGAATTCCGTCAAAAATCTTTAAACCTCTCTTTATAATATCCACATGTCCGTTTGTGATGGGGTCAAACGAACCGGGATAGACAGCTTTACGCATTTTTGGCTGATGAGTATTTTCGCTCATTTTCGTTAAGTTACTATTATCAAAAAAATTATCCTTTGTCAATTCAAAAAAGCATTAAATTTTTAGTGACAAATGTGCCAATTTTTGTACATTTTTTTGTGTCATTTTAGACAATTTTGGTCACTTTGTTCTTTCTAAAATTAATAACGGATTGGCGCCTCAAATTTTCTCTCCGGGCCAAATCTACCCGATTCTTGAAAATATTCATTTTAATTTTGACTATTCTCATAAGTTTACAAAGATTGCCTCTGAGGTCAATCGCCAGAGGAGAGGATATCATAGGGTGAATTTTGATTGGATTTTCTCACCCCTAGGGGTTAAGGGTCTCATCAACACCGATGATGTGTTTTTTCAAGGACTTACGTCGATTTTTTTTCAAAATAAAGGGAACAGGTCCCTTTTTATTAAAAACGAAAACAGTCTTTTTTTCTTAATCAAAAGGACTAAAAGGGACAGCCCCCAAAAAAGGGGATATTCCCTTTTTCCTGTAATCCTACTTTTTTTTTATTGAGAATGCGGATAAAATAATAAACACAAGGGTCAAGCCATGTCAGAATCGATGCCAGGAGGCTTAAAGTGAGCTCCGTATCTGATAGTCTTGATAAAGCCTGATCCCTCAGGAGAGAATCATGAAAAAAAATTTATTTCTTAAAGGCATTATCGGGATGGCAGTCATTGTCTTAATCCCCGTTCTTTCTATCAGTGAGGAGGATGTTTATTCCAAAAAGAGAGAGTTGATGGTCCAGAGGCAGCTCCAGGGGAGGGATATAACGGATAAACAAGTCCTGGATGTAATGAGGAAGGTTCCTCGTCATCTTTTTGTCAGGCCTGGCCTGCGCGGCCATGCCTATAATGATTACCCTCTCGAGATAGATGAGGGTCAGACGATTTCCCAGCCATATATTGTTGCTTTGATGACTCAATGCCTCAAGCTGAAAGAGGGACAGAAAGTCCTGGAGATTGGCACGGGTTCAGGCTACCAAGCCGCTGTTCTGGCTCATCTTACAGATAAAGTGTATTCGATCGAGATAAGGGAGAAGTTGGCAAAAAAAGCAGGAGAGACGCTGAAGATGCTGAAGTATGACCAAGTTCATGTCAAATGGGGTGACGGCTATTTTGGCTGGGAGGAGCATGCTCCTTTTGACGCCATTATCGTCACCTGCGCGGCCAATCATATTCCCCCTCCTCTAATCAAACAACTGAAGGAGGGAGGCCGGCTCATCATTCCCCTGGGGAGCACCCTGTATTTTCAGACTCTTACCCTTGTGACTAAAACTAAGGGAAAGCCGAAGACGAAGCACATCTCAGATGTGCGATTTGTCCCTATGGTGGGAGAAATCCGCAAAAAGTAGAGCCATTAGGTACCCCCCGGAAGCCAGGACGAGCACAAGGCTGTAACCGGCCCAGAGGGCGATCATCAGGGCGGAAATCGAATTGACGACTGAAGAAAAGGCATTGGTCGCCCATGCCCAGGGAACAAGCCCTTCTTCCTGTTCTCCGAGAAGCCGGATTCCTGTAGGGAAGGGAAATCCCATCAGGAAGCCGAGGGGAAACACAGCCAAAAACGTCAATCCCATTTTTAAGGAGAGACTGAGGTGAATGAGAGCATCATAAAAGGGAGGCAAGAGAAGGAGATAGAGAACAATGAGACCTGCGCAGATGAGAAGACTTTTCCTCAGGTTTCTTCTCAAGTCCTGCCCAAGGATTTTTTTTGAAAAGAAACTCCCTACGCCGGAAGCGAAAAGCAGAGAAAAGATTATGACTGAAGTCGAATAAAGGGGATGCCCGAGGAAGAGAATGAATTGCTGGATAAAAATTATCTCCACAAACATGAATGCCATCCCGATTAAAGCGAAGTAGAAAAAGGTTTTTACGGATACGCTTTTTTTTCTTTTTCCCCGCCTTCGGTAAACAACTAGAGGCAAAAGTATCAGGATAAACGCGATGATGATGGATTGGATAAGGAGAAGAAGCACCAGAAATTCGCCTTGAAGAAAAGGGAGCCATTTCTGGCCAAGGACTCGATAAGTGGCCTTCAGCTTGGTTAACTTGAAAAAATTAGAGAAAAAAGGACGGTTATCGGTGGCGGGTTTTATTTGAAAAAGATAACCTCTGTAAAGCTCTTCTCTTTTTGGAGGAGAGAGAAGCTGAAGCGTGAGGTTGTAGTAAAGGGGATTGTGCAGGATGTTGTGGAGGTTGACCTCTTCCGCTTGGATTCCCGGATAGTAGACAAGGTCAAACAGGCATTTGGCTGCGAAGTTCTTTAATTTTTGGATTTCTTGTGGGGTGAAAGGACTTTTTTTGACAAAGAAGCTGATGGTTCCCCAGCTTCGGAGGGCAATCAAATGAGTGGCTGGGTCCAGGCCGTTCCTTTCCATGGCCTCAATCCAGGTGGCCAGAAGTTTAATCTCCTGCCGGGGAGGCGGAAGGAGGTAGAGGGTCATACTGATGAGCCCGTCCGAAGATAATCGATTTAAAATATGAGCGAATGATTCGACTGTGAACAGATAATTTTCGCCGAATCCGTGCAGGCCTGTTCCAGAAGCGCCGAACACATCTGTCAGTGAAAAGACGATTAAATCGTATGTGCCCTTTTCCTGTTTCAAGGCTGAACGGCTGTGGGCAGATATGCACTGAATATTCTTTTGAAGATAGAGGTTTCCGGTGGAATCAGCTAAATCCTTTCGGAGGAGCTTTAAGGTGAGCGGATTTCTCTCAATGATTTTTATCTGCTCCGCGTTGAAGTAAAGAGCAGAAAGGACATCCAGTCCTCCCTTTGGCTCGATGATGAGGGTGCGGGGGCGTTCAACGTAGGAATAGGCCAGGGATGCAGGAAGAGAGGAAAGGAATTCAAGGGAGGAGTCTTGTCTGTTCCCCATGGGTGTGATGGCGGAAAGTTCACCTCCATCTATGGAAAGTCCGAATTGAGGTGGAAGGGTTTTATCATACAGGAGACTCAATCCAGGGGCATATCTGAGGGCGGTGGACTCCAGGATATCGATGCGGGAGACAGCATTCCATTTCGTGAGAAGGTGTTTGGCTTGGGGAAATTTTAACGCAACCGGTAGAGCTTTATAGGGAGAAATTCTAAAACTGAGCCAGGAAGGAGCGAGCAGGAAGAGAGCGATTTCTGCGGCCATAAGGCTCGCCAGAAGAAACTTAAAACGAGTTGACCTCTTGATGCTGAAAAGAAGAGAAGAGAGAAGAGCCAGGAATGAAATGAAGAGGATGACTCCTCGGTCTCCCCTTGGCAAAAAAACGATTAGAACGAGGAGTGTCCCGGTTCCTGCCCCCAACAGATCTGAAAAGTATATCTTGTTCACGAGGCGTGAAGCGCTTGAAATGGCGAATGATATTGTGAGGCCGGCGAAAAAGAACGGAATGCTGAGGAGGAAGTAGTAGAGAAAGATGAGAGTGATTTGACCTTTATCCCAGGAGAGTTTGATGAAGTCAAAAGGAAGGAGATTGCATAGAAAGAAGCTTGCGAGTATGGCCAGAGAAAAGAGAAGCGAGGTGCAGGAGAGGAATTTATCGCGGTCGATTGAGTCACGAATCTTCAGAATGGATAAAAACGATCCGCTGGCTCCGTATCCCATAAATGCAATACTGACCACCAAAAAAGCGAAATGGTACTGTTGGGAGATAGAAAAATACCTTGTCAGAGATATTTCCAGGCAGAGGGTTGCTGAGGAGATCAGGAATATTCCCGCCAGAGAGCGATTGTTCATGACCGGCATTGCTAATAAGATACAACAAGATGGGGTCGCGTCTCAACATTGGACATTTAAGATTCAGCACTCTTTACTTTTTTGAGGGGTCGCGTCT
>JASFPJ010000040.1:0-15670 GCA_050116035.1 Candidatus Aminicenantota bacterium
TTGAATGGTTGAATCAGCGCCGCTCACCTTGGTTTCTCTGGGTTCATTGTTTCGATCCTCATGATCCCTACGAGCCTCCGGAGCCGTTTAAAACCAAGTACAGCGCATCTCTTTATGATGGCGAAGTGGCCTACGTTGATTTTGTTATGAAGAGGCTTTTTCAGCATCTGGAGGACAAAGATCTTTTTGAGAGAACAGTGATTGTTTTCACGGGCGATCATGGAGAGTCCTTGGGCGAACATGGAGAAATGACTCACGGCTACTTTGCTTACAATTCGACAATTTGGATTCCTCTCTTTGTTTTTATCCCGGGAATGAAGCCGAGCACTTCTCAACAAAATGTTTCTCACATTGATATATTTCCCACTGTTTGTGATGCTTTGGAAGTTGAAAAACCGTCTTTTCTCCAGGGAATCTCATTGATTCCTCTCATGAAGGGGAAGAAGCCAGAGAAACGGACTATATATTTTGAATCACTCCTCCCGTATTATGATTTGGGATGGGCACCGTTAAAGGGCATAATTCAAGACAAACACAAATTTATAGATTCTCCACTTCCTGAACTGTACGATTTAGAAAAAGATTTTGATGAAACGAGAAATCTAGCGCAAAAAAGCAACCTCAATTCCTATCGAAAGCAGCTGAATCAGATCATCAAGATTCAAGAATTCAGTGAAAAACCGAAGATGAAACAAGAAGTAGACAGGGAGACTCTAGCGAAATTAAGAAGCCTTGGGTATATTGGAGACTATCGGGGAGAAAAAAGGACCTTCGGGATTGAAGATGATGTCAAAGTCCTTCTTCCGTATCATAATAAGTCTGTAGAGGCTCTCCAGCTGTGGCAAGAAGGGAAAGCAGCAGAGGGAATCCGAATTCTCAAAGAAGTCATCACAGAGAAAAAAACTATTTCTACCGCTTATTCAAACCTGGCTTCGATCTATAGATCCCAGAGGAAACTGAACGATGCTATCCAGGTTTTACGGATGGGTCTTGAATTCATCCCTGAAAGTTACGTGATTTTTTCATCTTACGTGGATTATCTTTCTGAGGCCGGCCGTTGGAATGAGATCATCTCTGTCTTTGAAGGATTGACTTTTAAACAAATCGAATTTGATCCTATCATCTGGAATTTGGTCGGACTATCTTATTCAAAAGTAGGAGAATTCGAGAAAGCTCGATTGTTTTGTGAAAGAGCTATTTCAATAGATAATAAATTTTCTATCTCTTATTCCAATCTAGGAAGTATTCATTTCAAAATTTTTAGCTTAACAACGAATCCTCAAGAGCTTCCGAAAGCTCTTCTATACTTTGAAAAAGCCTTAGAACTTGATCCAAAAAACAGTATGGCGCACGATGGCTTAGGCCTTATTCGTATGTATGAGGGAAATTATGATAAAGCTATTCATCATCTGGAAATAGCTCTCCAACTCGAGCCTGGCATAAACCATGCTGTTTATAACCTTGGCCTCGCCTACCTGAAAAAAGGAGATAAGGCTCAAGCTTTATCCTGTTTCAACCGATTCAAAAGCACGCCTTCTTATCTTAAATTTTCTCCGACGGAAAAAGAAAAGTTGGAAAAGTATATCGAAGAATGCAAAGAATAGCTTTGATAAACTGAATACTTCCCACTCTGTCCTCGTTTTCTGAACATTAAAATTTTTTAATCCTGTCTTAAGGTTTATTTAATCCGTAGAGGTTTATAATGGTGGTCTGTTTTTGTGTGATGATTTTGGAAATCCTGGTTTTCACGCATGATTTTTCAAATTCGGTGAAGGAGAGTCTGAATGACCAGACACAAATCACATGCGGCCTTTGTTGTATTGTTCTTCAGTACCGTCTGTGTTGCATTGGTTTCTGCTCAGAATCAGCAAACAGACCTTAATGATTTAAGGGAGTTCGCTCCGAAGGTTTTCATTGACTGCCAGAGGTGTGACAGGGATTATTTTCGAGAGAATTTGACTTATGTCAATTATGTCCGGGACAGAAAAGATGCAGATATTCACATCTTGATTACACAACAGGGAACCGGGAGCGGAGGCCAAGAATACACTTTTGCATTCATCGGTTTAAAAGATTTTTCCGGAAAAGATCATACTTTAGTCCATGCTTCGGGCCCGACTGATACCAGGGATGAGATTCGTCAGGGGCAGCTTGAAGTGCTGGAAAGAGGCCTCTTTCCGTATCTTGTGGGCACACCCATTTGCGAGCATATTTATTTAGATTTCAGAAAAAGACTCGAACCGACAGCCGTGAAGGACCCATGGAAGTTTTGGGTTTTTAGCATCAGTGCAGACGGACGTTTGAGCGGAGAGAGCAGCCGGCGTTCACGTTCACTGGATGTGAATTTTTCGGCCAATAAGATCACACCTGAAATTAAAATTCGACTGGGCCTCTCGGCTGATTTTGATAGACGAATATTTGAGTACGAAGATGAAACGATTACGAGTATTTCGGACCAGAAAAATTTTTCCGGCATGGTTGTTAAAAGTATAAATGACCATTGGTCTGTGGGAGGTTGGATGGAAGCAGAATCGTCAACCTACAGCAATTTAGATTATCTGTTTACGGTGGCTCCGGCTGTGGAATACAACTTTTTCCCTTATCCAGAGTCGACCCGCAGACAGCTACGCTTTCTCTACAGGATTGGATGGAATTCCGCGAATTATATCGAGGAGACTATTTATGAAAAGACTTCAGAAACATTATATAATCAATCGCTAACGATGATATTTGAAGTCAGAGAGCCCTGGGGGAATGTGTCTATGTCTCTGGAGGGATCACATTATTTCCATGACTTCAAAAAAAATCGGCTGCAACTCGGAGCGAATATAGACTTGCGGATTTTTAAAGGACTCTCCCTGGATGTATTCGGAAGATACGAGCGGATTCATGATCAGCTGTCATTGCCCATGGGCGATGCCACCATAGATGAGGTATTGTTGAGAAGAAGGGAACTGGCGACAGACTATGACTATTCGATTTCATTGGGAATTCGCTACACGTTCGGATCCGTCTACAGCAATGTGGTCAATCCTCGTTTTGGAAGACCTCGCTTCCGCGGCGGTTGGAGGAGATAAAGCTTTTTCTTTTCGAATAAATATTGATTTATAATAGGCTCATGAGAATTCTTGTGGTTGAAGATGACAGAAAAGTGGGCGCTTTTTTGCTAAAGGGCCTCAGGGAAGAACAGTATGCAGTGGATTTGTGCCGTGATGGGGCAGAAGCCGTCTATGAAGCTCAAATAAATCCCTATGATGTGATCATTCTTGATATCATGCTTCCAGGAAAAGACGGTTTTACGGTCTGCAGAGAACTGCGTGAAAATTCTGTTCTCACGCCGATACTCATGCTAACGGCCAAAGACTCCCTTGATGATAAGATCATCGGACTTTCCGAAGGAGCTGACGATTACCTGACCAAGCCGTTTTCATTTGAGGAGCTTCTTGCCCGTATCCGCGCTCTGCTCAGAAGAAGCCAAGATTATAAGACCGGGGTGTTGAAAGTGGGCGATCTCGTGCTGGATCCTCTGCGGCGGGTTGTCAGTCGAGCAGGAAAAACTATACTTCTCACCGGAAAAGAATATGCGCTTCTGGAGTATCTGATGAGAAACAAAGGGCGAGTGGTGTCGCAATCGATGATCATCGAGCACGTCTGGGATAGGAACTATGAAGGCACAAGCAATGTGGTGAATGTGTATATCAATCATTTGAGGGAAAAAATCGACAAGAAAGCCAAAGTCAAGCTGATAAAGACCCTGCGTGGTCATGGGTACAAGATTGATGAAAGTTAAACGATTCAAATCTCTGACGTTTAAGCTGACGGTTTGGTACATAATCATTCTGGGAGTCATTGTTGTGTTGGCGGGGCTGTTCCTTTACCAGGGATTCAAAGAGAGACTCATGGATGACCTGGACAAGGTTCTGATGGAGATCGCTGATGAGACGAATGAAAAGTGGCGGAAAAAGAAAGGAGTCACATGGAAAGATGCTATTCAACATGCGGAGGCCAGCTATTCCTCCCATGAGCCTTTCATCCAGCTTGTGCAGCTTGCCGAGAACAGAGAAAGACAGGTCGAACGGATCATTCGGTCCGATAGAATTCCCGAAGGGGCCTTTCAGCTCAAAACTCATCTTTATTATAGGGCTGATAAGTCGGATTTCGATAGCCTCGTTTTTGCAACTGTTTGTGAAGAGAATCTCAGTTCATTTCCTTTGAGGGTTTTTTTGCTGCCCGTCAGAGGGCCGAACGTCCTTCAGGTGGGAATATCAGTGGAGAACGTCGCTGGTTCTTTGAACCAGCTCATGATCGTTATGGTCGCAGCGGGATTGATGCTTCTTGTGTTCGCATCTTTGGGAGGCAGCTTAATCATCAGGAAGGCTCTCCAGCCTGTAAAATCTGTGGTTCAAACCGCGAATGAAATCACGACTGAAGATCTTTCTCTGCGCATCGATGTGAAAAACCGTCAGGATGAGATTGGAGCGCTCGTCAAGACTTTTAACGACATGATCATCCGTCTGGAGAAATCAGTCAATAAAATCCGCCAATTCTCCGGGGATGTGTCCCATGAACTCCGAACCCCCTTGACCATCATCCGCGGTGAAATCGAAGTGCTGTTGCGGAAAAAGAGGACAGAAGAAGAGTATATGAAGACACTGAAAAGCGCGCTGGAAGAGTCCTCTCGGATGGAAAAGATCATTGACGACCTGCTGTTTCTCTCAAGGGCGGAAGCATTGGACAAATCCAAATTCAATAAGACCGTCCAATTGGATGAGATAGTGGCGAACGTCGTAAAGATTCGGAATCAACCCGCAGTGAATAAAGGGCTGACTATAATAGCCGAAAAGGTGAAGCCGGCGAAGGTCAAGGGAAACAAGGAATTACTGGAGAGGATGATCACCAACGTCATCGATAATGCCATCCGATACACACCATCGGGTGGCCGAATTGAAGTTCTCCTGACAAAAAGCCAAGATAAGATTCAGCTTGAAATCCGTGATACAGGGATCGGTATTCCTGATGAATCTCTCCCTTACATCTATGACCGGTTCTATGTTGTGGATAAGTCTAGATCCAGGGAAACCGGGGGAGCGGGCTTGGGGCTCTCCATCGTGAAGTGGATATCTGATCATCATCGGGCAGAGATTGAGGTCAAGAGTAAGGAGAATCAAGGAACATCTTTTATCATCAAATTTCCTTTGTTTGAGCCTAAAAAATAGAAAGCAATAGATGGTTTGAATAAAAGGGAATTATTTCTCATAATCCTTCTTTTCGTTCCAACAGCATATTCTTAACGAATTTTAATCTTTTTTGTTACTCATGTTGACCATCGAATTAAGCAGGCGCGAAGAAAAAACATCTTCTTACTGAGCAGAGGTCTGCCCATTCTGGAATCTTCAAAACGATTGGCTGAGATAATTCATGAAGTCTACGATTTCGATCCTCTGTTGTGCCTGGAGGTCGGTGGCCAGATGCCTATTATCGTCTTTAACGAAGACCACATGATCTTTATAATGTGTCCACAAATAAAACTTTTTTGTTAACTTTGAGGGTGGATCATCCGTCTTTGTAGTGATTATCATTTTATGGAGGTCATGATGAGTCAAGAAGATTTACTTATGACGTTAGTTTTCTTCCCAACTCTATTCGTATTTGGCGGCTGGCTGTTCTGGAGTATCCTGGATTGGCTGAAAATGAGGCACAAAAGCCAGCTCCAGAACAGAATCCTGGAGAAATTCACGACTGTTCAAGAGTTTAACGATTTCATCCAATCCAAGGAAGGGAATAAATTTCTCAACTTTCTTTCCTTTAACGGCTCGACTCCCAGACAGAAAATCTTATCTTCCTTATCCAAAGGAGTCATCATTACTTTTGTTGGAATCTCTCTCATCCTGATCGGGCAGATCTTTACTGAAGAAATGAAGTATTTCCTGGCATTTGGAATCGTTGTGATTGCGCTCGGAGTGGGTTTTCTTGTCTCGACCTTAATTTCCTACACATTGAGTAAAAAATGGGGCATAATTGATGGGGATAAATAAGGCTGAGTGCTCAAGTTGAGCAGCATTGTTCATCCGCTGAGAGTCGCGCTCCTGCAGAAAGACCGAGAAACAGATCAAAACGGTTCCCAGTATATGGAAGAAGATCGGAAGGAAATCTGGGAGAAATTCTATGAGAATTACTCCCATTCCTTCTGGTTTTACATTTATAAGATCTGTGGGGATGAGCCAATGGCTGACGATATTTTCCAGGAATCTTTATACAAGTTCCTCAAAGCGAAGATTAACTTCCAGAACGAGAAACATATGCAGTCTTATCTGTACAGAATCGCTTACAGGCTTATCATCGACAAAGCGAGACGAATTAAAGTGGAGAAAAAAGCCTTTGAAGAAGAACAACGGGCATATATAAGTGACATCCAAAAAGAAAGCCCGCAATCCAAAATTCATTTTTCTCTGGATATGGAAAAAATATTCAAAAAGCTTAAACCCAAAGAGAGGATGCTCCTCTGGCTGGTCTATGCTGAGGGATACAGCTACGGAGAGATCGCAGAGATGACAGATACCAAAGAAAACAGCCTCAAGGTTCAACTCTTTAGAGCCAGGGAAAAATTAGCAAAGATCTTGAAGACACAAGAGCTTCAAGGGAGAGTAGGACCATGAAAAAAAAGATATGTCCTTTGGAAAAAGAAATGATGGCAGGTCTCAAAGAAGGAGCGCTCGAACCCGAGCTCCAAAAACATCTATCCGAATGCCCGGTCTGTCAGGATGTTGTCGCTGTTTATACCTGGATGAATCAATTCAAAGAGAGAGCCTGGGAGACCGTTATGCCGAAAAAAGACCTCCCGGATGCTCAAGCCGTATGGAATAGAGTCTATGCCAGAAAAGGACCTGATAAACAATTGGTGAGAAAAGCCCTGCGACCTTTGATCTATCCTCAGGTGCTCTCCTTTGCGGTTTTTTTAGTTGGGATCATATTTCTGGGAATTAAAGGTGTCTTGAAATTCGGGAATATCTTCGATACATCGGCCTTAACTCGAGTTCTCCCCTTTCTCCTATTGTTCGTGAGCATTATCATCATCTCGATCGTTTTTGGTGCTCTCCTCATCGCCCTCGAAAAACGCAAAAAACCCATCTAACTCAATTCGGGGACAATTGGAGTTTAATTCGGGAGCACGTCACTTCATTCTCAATCCCTTTAAAAAAATAGAGTTTGTCCCAAAGTGACGGGACTCCGTGTCATCGCGAGGAGTGAAACGACGTGGCGATCTCTTATAAAAGAAATCAATCTTTTTTCTATGAGATTGCCGCGCTCCCTACGATCACTCGCAATGACAATTGGAGAATCTCTTTTGCTGCATGAACATTAATCCCGTCACTTTGGGACAAAGCCAAAAAATAAGTAATATCTATCTGAATCATACTTCCTTGTTAACTTCGAAGGCAGGTCATCCGTCTTTATAGTGATTCGAATTCGAAGGAGAATCGGTATGATTGGAAACTATCTTAAAATCACGTTCAGAACATTGCTGAAACACAAGGTCTTTTCGATTATCAACATTGCAGGACTCGCGCTCAGCATATCCATCTGCCTGATGATCATCATATTTATCAAGGATCAGAAGAGTAGCGATCGGTTCCATGCGAAAAGAGACCGCATTGTTCGCGTCTACACGACCGACACGAAAATCGAGTATTCTGAGATAAAAGGCTGGGCGACAACACCGGGCTCGCTGGCTCCCTATCTGTTGGGCAATGTTCCCTGTGTGGAAGATGTTGTCAGATTTAGATGGATGGGCGCTAGTGTTTTGAAAACAGAAACAGCGATAACGATCGGCGGCATGTATGCGGAACCATCCTTCTTTCGAATTTTCAGCTATCCGCTGAAGGAAGGTGACCCGAAGACCGCATTAAATCATCCGAATTCCATAGTCATATCTGAGGAAATCGCTCATAAGTTCTTCAGGGATGAGGACCCGATGAATAAAACGCTGACTCTGGAAAACCTGGGCGATTTTATGGTCACCGGAGTCCTGAAAGATTTGGATCAGAAATCCCATTTTCGGTTTGACGCCTTGGTCTCGTTTGCCACCCTGCCCTCTCTGGTGAAAAAAGGTGCCATTAAAGAGAATTTGAACAGCTGGTCTTCTTTCAGCAGATTTTACACTTATGTTCTTCTGAGAGATGAGGATGATCAATCTGTGTTGAAAGAGCAGCTTCCCGCAATCGCGAATACGCTTGTTCCGGAGCAGGAGAGAGAAAGATTCGGATTCAAACTTCAACCGCTGTTAAAGATCAATCTCGGAATAAATCTGTCGAACGGTATGCCTGGGACCAAGCATTCCTTTGAATATGTTTTCATCCCGTTTTTAGCCATTCTGGTCATATTTTTAGCGTGCTTCAATTATATCATTCTGTCCATCGCCCGCTCGCTCAAACGCACCAAAGAAATCGGACTCCGAAAAGTGATCGGAGCCAGACGCAGCCAGATCATCAAGTTATTTCTCAGCGAGACATTCGCCGTTACTTTTCTTGCGCTTGCTGTCGCGTGTCTTTTTATACTCTGGCTCATCCCCGCTTTTAACTCAATCGATGCGATAGAAACCACAAACATGCAAATAAACTTGGAGCTGATGAAAGACCCCGCACTCTACATTATCTTCGTTCTGTTTGCATTAGGCGTTAGCGTCCTGGCAGGTCTGTACCCGGCTCTGTATCTGTCCTCATTTCAACCTGTCGATGCCCTACAGGGTGTCTCGAGAATAAAAGGATTTTCACGTCTCCTGATAAGAAAAATACTGATGGGTATACAATTTGCGGTTTCGCTGGCATCGATAATATTCATAGCTTATTTCTATCAATTGCATACATATTGGATGACTTTTGATAGAGGAATAGAAACAGAAAACATCGTGAATGTCCTCCTGCGGGATGTAAACTATGAGACATTGAGGAATGAAATTATTACGCGCAGCCATATCACTGGCGTTTCTTTTTCATCCAGTATACCGATCTTTGGCGGCCATCACAGGCCAGGATTAAGAACGGAGAAGATGGACGAGCCGAGGCGGGCCTTTTATTATGGTGTGGATACGGAATTTATTCATAATTTTGGGATCGATTTGGTGGCGGGACGAAATTTCTCCCGCCAGTTTTCAACCGATAGCGAAAGTGCGGTTATCATCAATGAAAAGGCTGTTCAAATCCTGGATCTCGGTTCGCCTGTCGAATCCATCGGGAAAACGGTCATTTTAGGCAGAGATACTGAAGTGACGGTGATTGGGGTTGTCAAAGATTTTAACTATCGATTGCTCGAGAATCCGATCGATCCTCTGGCTCTTCGGTATCGGCCGCAAGAGTTTCGGTACGCGAATATCGGTTATAGGCCGGGAAAGAAGGAAGAGATTAAAACCTGGCTTTCTGATATTTGGAAGAAGTTTGATAAAATTCACCCCATCTATTATGAGTTTATGGAGGATATGCAGGAAAGGTTTGAAAGCCAGGTTGGCGGAACAATACGAATTTCCGCCTGGGCCTGTGGATTTGTCATACTCATCGCGCTTTTCGGGCTTCTCGGAATGGCCACCTACACGAGCGAATTGAGAGTCAAGGAAATCGGTATCCGAAAAGTACTGGGGGCGAGTGTCTCCGGTATGGCTTACTTATTGTCAAAGGACTATTTCAGGCTGATTTTAGTATCCGCCATTTTTGCGCTGCCAGCCGGCTATTTTTTGACAGCATCTGTGATGCAGTTTTTCGCCTTTCGGCCCGGCTTGAGTCTCTGGGTGCTTCTCGCGGCTCTGGTCTTTGTATTGGTTCTGGCTTTGATCACCATCGGCTCTCAAACAATCAAAACCGCTCTTGCAGATCCAATAGAGACTTTGAGGGAAGAATGAAATACCTGCATTCTCTGTGAAGAATATCAAGGCTCTCGGTGCTACAACCCTAAATATTCAAGCTTTAATATGGAAAGATTCGGAGTATGATGTCAGCTCCAATACACCAACCGATGCAGTAGCTCGTAAAGGCCGTTTTTAATACATTCGCGAGACAGAGACAGAATTCGAACAGTGGATCGTGGAAAAAATCAAGTAAGCTGTGGCTTCAATAAGCTTCTTTTCTGTGTTTAATCCGATAAACGAAGACTTCTTTTTTTTTGTCATCGATTCTATATATTATCCGATAGTTTCCTGACCGGATACGATACCCTTGTTCTGCTGTGAGCTTAAAACATCCATGAGGCCTGGGATTTTCTTGCAGGGAAGCAATCTTCTTTACTAGAATGTCGAATGTTTTTCCTTTGAATTCATCCAGGTCTTTTTGAGCCGGGGGAAGAAGGAGTATTTTATACACGCCTTTTTTTGAGATAATCTTCGATAGAAATGGCTTCTTTTTCCAGAGAACGCAGTGTTTTCAAATCCAGTAAATCTTCTTTCAGCTCCTCCCTCTCGAGACGCTCTTCAAGCGCTTTTTCTACAAAAAAGCCATACTTGATTCCCCGTTCCCTACAGAATTTTTTTACCTTATTAGCGGTTTTGTAATCAACCTTAACGGCTAATGTTGTTTTAGACATATCAATAAATATCTAACATAAAATTTAAACAAAAACAAGCTAAAACTGTTAAAAGTTAAATATTGTTCAATTTAGTTATTGGTCAGTTAAAAATAATGAAAAGGGATTTTCTAAGGTTGGCAGCTTATCCAAATCGCTCTTCGTATTTTTGTTTCTGAATTTCCAGGGTTTTATGGAACCTGGATTTGGTTCTGAGGTTGGCATAAAGAGGATGGTTTTTCAAACTTAAATAATTGATCGATAGACGCCGGTCGAGGGCTTTTTCATTCATACCGGAGCGAATCCACAGGGTTGGCCGTGGCGGCCTTGACAGT
The DNA here is from genome assembly GCA_050116035.1 of Candidatus Aminicenantota bacterium. Taxonomy (GTDB): domain Bacteria; phylum Acidobacteriota; class Aminicenantia; order Aminicenantales; family Aminicenantaceae; genus SOIA01. The sequence continues at coordinate 10,881 of JASFPJ010000040.1, forward strand.
CTGGTAGCTGACAGTCAACAGTGAAACCACCAGGACCGCAAGGCTGGAAACAATGAAGATCCAGACATTCAAATCGACCCGGTAGGCAAAACTCTGCAGCCATTTTCTGATCATGGTGTAAGCCAAAGGCAGAGCAATGAGATTGGCCAGCAAAACCAAACGGATAAAATCTTTGGAAAGAAGAGCCACAATATCCAACGTTCTTGCTCCCAATACCTTCCGCACGCCAATTTCCTTGACTCTCTTTTCTACTGAAAACATGACCAGTCCAAACAATCCAAGACTGGCTAAAAATAAGGCAATATAGGTAAACAACGTTATGGCTCTGTTCAGTCTCTTTTCAGACCGATAAAGGGCTTCTACCTCATCATCAATAAAAGAGTATTCAAAAGCAAAGCCGGGTGATAGATCCTTCCACTGCTTTTCAATGAGTTGAATCGCCCGGGACATGTTTTGTGAGTCGATTTTAATTGAGATGAAACGCATATCCTGTGGATCCCATCGAATGGCCAGGGGCTTGATTCGCTGGTGCATGGGAACAAAATGAAAGTCTTTCACCACTCCGATGATAACCCCCTCTCTATATGAATAGCCAAAACGCTTCCCTATGGGATCCTCCATCTGCATCAACCGGATAGCTGTTTCATTAACGATATACGCCTGGGTCATATCTGAAGGAAAATCCCTGGAGAAATTCCTCCCTTTGATGAGTGGTAGGCCATAGAGGTCAAGGAAATCACAATCTGTTCTCAGATTATGAAACAAGATTCTTTCGCCTTCTTCCTGTCCATCCCAGACAGCATAATCCCCGGCCCGGATATTGGTGGGCAGCCAGGAAGAAAACGATACCCCTTTAATGGCGGATTCTTTTTTCAATTCAGCGCTAAAAACATCCATGCTTTCTTTGATCTCTTTATTATCGCGGACAACCGGCAGAGTCACGATGGGGTCATTCAATTGTCCAAGATTTTTTTCCACGATGAAATCAACCTGACGGTGAATGGTGATCGCTGAAACGATAAGCACTATGGAAATGACAAATTGAATAACGACCAAAAGATTTCTAGACAATCCCGATCTTTTATCTCCTGCGAATTTTCCTGATTTTAAATGCGAGGTGGATTTGTAAGAAGACATATGAAGAGCCGGATAATACGCAGAAAGAAAACCGACCATACAGACCAGAACAATGACGCTAACGAGGATATTCATTTCTTTCAAAAGAGCGAATTCAATACCAGCGCCGATAACGGCATTGACCAAAGGCATAACTAAATACAACAAAATAAGGGCAAGAACAAAAGCGATCATTGTGGAAAGAAAAGCCTCTATCATAAACTGCTGGATCAAATGTTTTCGGTTGGCGCCCACCACCTTGCGTGCGTTGATTTCTCCAGCCCGGGCGGAAAAGCATGCAGTGCTCAAGTTAATGTAGTTAAAACAGGTAATGATAATGATAAGCAGGGCAATACCCGCAAAAATATAAATGTATTTCATGTGGCTGTTTTGGGCCAGTTCTCCCGGAATATTGCCGCCGAGATGTATCTTGGTAAGGGGCTGGAGGAAGTAGTGGTAATCTTCCTGGGATTGGGGCGTGTTTTCGACCAGGTATTTCTCCATGGCCTTCGCGAACTCGATAGAATCTGTTCCTTCTCGAAGCTGGATGTAGGTTTGATAATTCATGCTGGTCCACCCAGGTATGTAACGCGCATCCTTGCCTTGAAGGATAAAGAGAGATTGAAATGAAGCGAGGAAATCATAAGTGAAATGGGTGTTTTCAGGTACATTTTTGAAGATACCGGTAACCTGAAAGTCATATTTATCGTTGTAGCGAAGTGCATTTTCCAGGGGATTCTCACCGGCAAAATACTTTTTAGCTGCTTTCTCTGAAATAACTACGGATAAGGGTTGATTGAGAGCGGTCTCTGAATGACCTTGGATGAATGGAGTGGAAAACATGGTGAGGAAATCCGGATCAACAAAGTAGAAAGCCTCCTCTGAAAAAATGCGGTTCCCATGAGATAGTGATACCCCTCCGGGAACATCGTCGACTCTTACGGCCATTTCCACATCGGGAAATTGTTCTTTAACAAAAGGGCCCAAGCGCGCGGATGTCCAGGTGATCTTATCCGTGTTCATAAATTCTATGGGCCATTGAATGATGATTCGATAAATATTTTCTGCGTTCTCAGTGTGCCGGTCATAGCTGAACTCATAGTGAATCAATAGTAAAATGAATAAAGAGCACATGATGCCTATAGTGAGTCCAGCGATGTTAATGAAAGAAAAAACTTTTTTTCTCTTAAGGATGCGAAACGCAATCTTAAAGTAGTTTTTAATCATAGCTGCTCCCCAACTCATTTGGATTCTCAAAAACATAGGGATGGATTTAAGGACCTGCGCCCAGTACCAGCGTCGGGCTGCGCGTGTGCTCTGGTCTCTTTTTATTTCCGCGTAGATTTCAGAAAAATCATTGATGACAGACCCCCGCTCATCCTCTCCTGTCATTCTGGAAAGGAGCCAAACCGCTAAAGGAGAAGGAGTTTTGCTTTTTGTCTTCATTTGGATTCGTCCGCGTTAAAAGCCATGTCTGGAATCCCCTTCCACAGCTTTTTCTGATAAACTCTCGCTTCTTGAAGCGCTTCCTCCCCTTTTTTTGTGAGCCGGTAATAGGTCCGGCTCCGCCCGGCTGACTCTTTAGGGATGCGCTTTAGGGTCTTTTCCACCAATCCTTTTCTTAAGAGCTGGTCCAGAGAATAATAAAGAGCGCCCATGGTGTATTTTTTATCGAATGACCCGGAGACACTTTTGTTGATGGTGACGCCATAGGCATTGCCTTTAAGCCTCCAAACAGCGATGAGGATGGCTTCTTCCAATCGCGTGATGATGTCCATATCCACTCCTAAATATTGGATTCCAATAATTTAGACGCACATCATACTAAAAAGGTTGATTGGATTCCAATAAAATTTTCAAAAAATGGGGATGCTTACCTGGGAATTTTCTTTTTGGCATTTATACAACAAATGACTTTGTGGAACCAATTTCGTCATTATTTCGTATGCATCAATGAGATCTTAGTCCCAGAGAGAGGTTGAATTATGCCAGGTCACATGAAAAAACAATCAGGTTTCCTAATTTTTGTGGGCATCTTACTGGTCATCTCTTTTGCGATCCAATGCACTGAAATAAAGGAATACAAAGAGAGAGTCATCGCCGGTGGGCCCGACAAATTCATGGACAATATGGTATGCGCAATACGACCTTGACAAATGAACGTTGACCGTGAAATTCTATCTCGGTGAAAAACCAGATCCAGAGAATGAAAAAATAGTTATCCTGGAATATTCTTCCCCGAAGATGTATGAATTGAAATAAAAGCAGCCTCCTTTATGACTTTTTCCCCTGGGATATCCGTTCCCGTGATTGGATAAAAGCTCTTCAGAATCTCAGTTGGGAGAGCGCGGCATAAGAAAGACGATGACCTGCCGGATGCATAACCTCTTGATTTTAAGAGAAATATCAATATTATCAGCGACTTACCTTTAATCCTTCCTTTAATCCCGGTATCATATTTTTAGCGCACTTCAGTCATTTTTGTCACACAGGTGGCACACGGGGATAGGCGTTTTCATTTTTCAATTGTTGGTTCATTTGACTGTAAGTTTTTTCTTTGTTATATATTGTAGGCTAATAGGGAAAGAAAGCATAAAGGAAAGATCTTAATTTTGCTTCAAAACGGACTTCTTCTTGTTAATCCAATAATAAAAAGGAATATGCAGAATAGGAGTTGTCTGAAAACATTCAAGACGTTTGACACAATTTATATGAGTAGTTCCAGGATGAGAAAAAAACTGCAAAGTAAAATTTGTTTCATTTTTGTTGTCATATTTATGTTTTTGTCCTTAGGAGCCAATCCAGCATATGGCGTTATCCCAAAAGAAGAAAGAGATGCACTCATTGCTCTTTACAATAACACTGAAGGCGACAATTGGGAATTTAATGAAAATTGGCTGGGTCCACACGGTACTGAAAATAGTTGGTACGGTATTACAGTCACCAATGACCATGTGACATCTGTTGATCTTCGCGCAAACAATCTATCAGGCACCATTCCTCCAGAGATTGGCAGCCTGGCCGACCTGCAGTTACTTCATCTTGGTAGCAATCATCTTATGGGCACAATACCTTCAGAACTCGGTGATCTGACCAACCTGGAGGAACTTGGACTTGCCAATAACCAGCTTACGATTATCCCCCCGGAACTCGGTAATCTAACCAACCTGCAACGCCTTTATCTTTATGGAAACGAGTTTACGGCTATCCCGCCAGAGCTCGGCAATCTGACCAACCTGGAATACCTCAGTCTTTCGGATAACCAGCTAACAGGTAGTATTCCTGCAGAACTTGGCAGCCTGACCAACCTGCAGCACCTTGATCTTTCGGATAACCAGCTTTCTGGTAGCATGCCTCCAGAATTTAGCAATTTAATCAACCTGCAGGAACTCAATCTTGGGTGGAACCAGCTTACAGACACAATCCCTCCAGGGTTTGGCAATTTTACAAATCTGCAAAACCTTTATCTTAGAGGGAACCAGCTTTCGGGCACCATTCCGCCAGAGCTTGGCAATCTGACTAACCTGCAGTACCTCAGTCTTTCGGAAAACCAGCTCGTGGGCACAATCCCTCCAGAACTCGGTAATCTGACCAACCTACAAGACCTTGGTCTTGGTGACAACCAGCTTACGGCGATTCCGCCAGAGCTTGGCAATCTGACCAACCTGCAATAC
>JASFPJ010000041.1:0-15556 GCA_050116035.1 Candidatus Aminicenantota bacterium
AAAAAAACGGGCTCGATCCGCACCGTGCGTGGTTTTGGAGACTGTCAGCTCCATATCGAGTGGTCAGCGCCCCTTCCAGTGACAGGAGAAGGGCAGGGTCGAGGAAATAGCGGAGTGTACCTTATGGAGAAGTACGAAGTCCAGGTGCTCGATTGTTATAAAAATAAGACCTATGCCGATGGGATGACCGCGGCCGTTTACGGCCAGTATCCACCGCTGGTCAACGCCTGCCGTCCTCCCGGAGAATGGCAGGTATACGATATAATTTTCCACCGTCCTCATTTTTCTGATGATGGGAGCTTGATTCGTCCGGCGCAGATGACTGTATTTCATAACGGGATTCTCGTTCAGGATAACGTAGAGTTGATGGGCCCGACTAATCCGAATAGATGGATACCATACAAAGTACACGAAGATAAACTCCCTCTCTTACTCCAGGACCATGGCAATCCGGTCCGGTTCCGCAACATCTGGCTCCGCGAACTCGAATAAAAAAGGGGACAGGTTACTTTTTTAAAAAGTTGCCTGTCCCCTTTTTTCTACACTTTTTTCTACACTAACAAAATTTTTATTTAATCACTGAGTGCAAAAAACAGGCTCCTTTTTCTTGAGAATGGGACAGTCCCTATCTTATTTAAATAAGGATTGAAAAGGATAAGCCCTGAAAAAGGGGCCTGTCCCCAATTTTACTTTTTGATGATGGACCTGACTCTGAACATCTCTTTGAGCACACTCAAGGCGATACGCCTTGGCCGCAGGCGGGTGTCAAGGTCGCAGGTCCATTCCACCGGAAATTCCTCGATTCTATAACCCCTTTGCAAGGCTCGAAGGAGAATTTCCAACTCAAATAGAAAACCTCTTGTCTGGCATTCGCTAAATAATTCTCTGGCAATCTTTCCCTTGTACAGCTTGAATCCGCACTGAGAATCTGTGATCCGGCCGGGAAGGCCGGTGATTATTATCGCCGCCTGGCGGAAAAGCCAGGACAGCAACCGGCGCTTCAAGCCCCGGTCTCTGAGGATGCGAGTTTCCTTCAACCGGCGGGAGGCTATGGCGATATCCAGTTCTCCGGCTCGAATTCGCCCCATCTGTTCTAATGCGTTGGCATAAGGGATGCATGTCCCGCTGTCTGCGAATAAAACAACATTTCCCCCGGTTTTTTCTATTCCGGTCTTCACCGCATACCCTTTACCCGAATTTTTCTCAAGACGGATAACTGAGAGATTCACAGAAGAGGGGATGTCTGCTTTCCGCGCGGCCTCTGATGTGCCGTCCGTGCTCCCATCGTCCACGATTATCACCTCGCCGCTCAACCCAGTATCCTTGATAAAAGAGACGGCCGCTTCCGCATCAAAGCGAATTTTTATGGCCTCGTTCAGTGCGGGAATAACGATTGAAATGTCCATACCATCACTTTCTTCTTTGCAAAAATGTATCCCAGAGATTCTGCTCGATATACAGAGCCAGCAGGATTCCGGGCCGAAGTTCGTAATATTCGAGGATGTGATTATCTTCCAGAAAAAGCTGGAGCTGGCTTGTTTTATTGATAGAGGAAACGATGAGGGGGACATCGGCGAGCGCTCCGGCCTCATCGACCTCCTGCCAGTATCCGACTCTCCCGAAGCCTCTTAAGTACCAGGGAAGGGGCCAGGCTTCGTCAGGCTCTGTGATCACTTTGATCAGCATCAGATTCTGGTCTGGATGAATAGGGGCCAGCTCGTCAATACGTTTGACGAGATTTAAAAAGCCAGGGCTGGTGTGGGCATAGACATAGGGATTGCGGGAGTCTGCATAGTATTTAAAGTTAGCACTGTAGCTCCGTATCCCGAGGCGAATAACTCCGAGACAGAGTACAAGAACAATAGTAACCCGAAAGGCGCGTTTTTTGCTGATTTTGATTAGAAAAGCTGAGCCGTGCCCGGCTAAGAGGGTAAACCCGATATAGAAAGGAAGCATGTTCCAGGGAGTCTTGTAAGGGATCAGGGAGTATGCCGCTGTGGCGAGGATCGTGTAGAAAGTCACAAAACGAATAAAGAATGGACTTGACTCTTTATTGGAATGCGGCAGGAAGGCTGCCACACCTCCGATTAGCGCGAGAACCAGGATCAGGGCTTCGCTCCAGATTGGGCCATTCCCATACTGAGAAAAAGCCAGCATCTTTAAATAATAATACACCGGATGGGAATGGAATCCAGCGCTCCCCGCCCGGCTGAAATAGTTACCGAAGGCGAGCACAGAATCCAGAATCCCTCTGGGATTCTGGAAGAAAGAGGAGTACAGGAGGAGAGACACCAGGATCCCTGTCCCGAGAAAAATGAATAGATGGCTTTTTTTTGGCATGGATGGAGAATCATTTGGCTGGATTTGTTTTTTTAAAGAAAAGAACGCAAGGAACAGAGCCGCAAGAATGGCGCCGAAGGCGATGATGCAGGTCTCCTTTGTGGAAAACATCATCCCGAAGAAAAATCCGGATGTGGCGGCCCAGTAGGGAGAACGGGTCCGGGTGTATCTCCAGGAAGAAGTGACTGCCCCCATAAGGAAAAAGACCAGCAGCGTTTCCTGGATGTAGAACCGGTTATAGAAGACCATGGCCGGTGAGACGGCAGTTAAAAAACTGGCAAAAACGGCGGCTTCAAGAGAGAATCCGTCTTTAAAAAGCAGAAAAAGAAGGATTATCCCCACTCCGAAAATGACGGGCAACAAGCGCAAAGTCACTTCACTCAAAGCAGAGAACGATGTGCCGGAAGCGATCCAGGCAAACGGGAGTGTCAGGTAGTAAAGGGTGGGGCCGTGGTGTTCGGTCCGGTCATAACGGTATTCACCTTGCTCCAGCAGGATACCGAATTTGACAGCCTGGTTGGCTTCGTCGTGATGCATGGGACGAAGGTCCAGCTGAAAAAGGCGAAACAGGAGAGCTCCGAGGACAGCGAGCAGGAATAGCCCGTAAAGGGCTGTTTTTTTATTCATCTCGCAGGAGTGCCGTAAACCTCCACTTCGACATAGTGATTCATATCATTCGAGGTGTTCCCTCTGCTGTAGAGGCGAACATACCTGGTCGTGACGCCTCTGGGATCGATCAGGCGTCCTTCGTTGACTTCGATGTATTCTTTGTCCTTCCCGACTCCCAGTCCGGAAGAGTTATCATGGTCGTTATTGAAAATCGTTTTGACGCCGGTGATGAAGTCGGGATCACCTGAAACCTGAACGATCACATCGCGGTACACCCGGGCCTGGCTGTGGTAGTGCCAGATCAAAATGGCGTGGAGAGAGTAGGAGCCTCCGAGGTCGATCTGCACGTACTGCACTCCGGGCCCGAACTCCACGAAATATCCTTCCTCACCGGATTTTTCCCCATCAGTGACAAACTCCAGCTCACCGATGATCGGCTCTGTATCGCTTCCAGTGACCGGTTTATCCAGAGAGAGAAGTTTGGTTCCCTTCGGGACGTAAAAAGGTCCGCGCTTTTTACCGGTTATTCTTTCCAAGTTGGGGGAACGGATGTTTCTGGGCGTCCCCACGAACATGGGTTTGGGCAGTTTCAGCTCCAACACCACTTTCTCCTGGCCCGTGTCCTGGGAATCAACGCCTCCTACCAGGACAAAAAGGGCCGATACAGAAAAAAACAGAGCGGCAGGACAAATCTTATTTATCATAACGAACTCCTTTTTTATCTCTCTATAAAGATATTCATCTGTCGATTCATTTATGCATCCAGCTAGCCATCTATCTATCTTCCTTCCTATTGAATCGCGATGTCCTTATTGAATACCTGACAGGTCTGAGGATCGATGACAACAAGGGCCCAGACCTCAGGATGTTTGCCGCAAAAAGATTTAACTTCCTCTGTGTCCATGACCATGAACGCCGTGGAAAGGGCATCAGACACAGCCGCAGAGGGATGAGAAACCCAGGCAGCCAGATGGCCTTTGGCTGGTCTTCCGGTTTTCGGATCGATGATGTGCTTTCCTTTGACTTCGGTGCCGGAGCCACTCAGGGCTCTGTCTTTCAGGATAAATTCTTTCGGAGATTGAGCGCACTCCCAGGCCCCCCCGATGCCGACCGGCCATCCTTTATTTCCGATAGGACTGTCCGGGGGGACGCCAACGGCCAATGCAGAACTGGTTCCGCCGTGGATCAATGCGTTATCAATATCCCAGTCGGACAGGATTTCGAGGGTTTTATCCAAAGCGTATCCTTTGCCGATGCCCCCAAGGTCCAGCTGCATATATCTTTCTTGATCCCCAGCCTCTTTCTGACGGATTTTGACCATGTATCCTTGGGATGTCCGGAAGAGATCAATATGTTCCATGATACCTGTGTTCAGTTTTCGGGATTCAGGGACATCGTCCTTCCTGTATTTTACCAGAGACCCGATATTGACATCAAAAGCCCCGCGTGTTTGAGATCGGATTGAGGCCGCAGTTTGAAGACACTCGTAGGTCTCGATCCCAACCAGCAAGGACTGACCGGGTTTCAGATTGTTGATCTGCCCGATATCGCTTCCGGGATTGAAGCGGCTGAAGAGGTTTTCGATCCGGTCGATCTCAGAGAAAACAGCCTGAGAGGCCTGCCCGCCATATGTTTCGTTCTTCCCAGAGATCAAGAGCTCAAAGGTCGTTCCCATAGCTTGATGGGCGAAGCGAAACACGGATTGGCCCTGAGGCTCATCACTTTTTATCATCGACCCGGCTGAAATAGGTAAAAGCGATTGCTGAAAGAAGGGATGCTAAAGCGCTGTATCTGTGGACCTCAAACAGGTCCAGTTGAGCGACCAGGGAAAAGTATGGCAGCATCAAGGTCAGGGATGTAACGATCAAACAGAGTCCTGAAGTGACGAAGAGCCAAAAAAAGATTTTTGACCATGTTGTGGGAATAGCACTTTTTCCTCCAGGCGATGGAGCGACCTGGCTATGCGTTAAATCTTGCGCAACAAAAATGTAATATCTGGCCCTTGAAATCATGGCCAGTGGAAGACATACAGCGAATACACCGCCCAGCACGACATGCAGGAGAAGAAATGCCCCATACAGTCTCTGTGCGCTCAACAGGGCAAAAGGGAATCCACTGGCAGCAAGAAGACAGAAACTTGTGCCCAGACAGATAATGATCCATCGATCTCTGCCTGGATGATGCTGGACAACCCACCGTTTATACCTCTCTCTCCAGCCCTTTATGCCGGCTGTTTTGAGAAAATCGAACAGCCGGGTGAAGAGCCATGGGATATAAGAATTCACAACGACTTTGTCTGGGCTTTTTCTGGAAGCCTCTTTTAATTTTTTGAAGCGGTGGATTGTCAGGGCAAAGATCATCGCCAGAACAGATAGAGCGGTCACTATACTGAATGTCAAGGCTGTCTCCTCTTTTCTATGATCCCTGAGTATCTGGCTAGAGCGACCAAGGCCATTATGAGCAGCAGAGATCCGACAATGAGGACAGATACAAACAGGACCCCTTTGAGCAACGGTCGTATTCTAAAGGAAAGGCCAAAAAGCTTTTGAAAAGGCTTATCCAATCCCATGAATGCGTGGGCTGATCGGACCGCCCTCCTCTGTGTTTTCAGAGGACCATCGCCTTGCACGCTGTTGAAGAAGAAATCTGATCCTTCCGTGTGGCAGTCTGTGCATCCGTTTATGCCGAGGGACTGCTGGGCAGGCCTGACTTGATGCGCCAGAGGCCAGACAACCGGTTCCGCGGCAGGATGCTCGTCTGCGGCGAGATTACCTGCTTCATCCAGACTGAACATCTGTCCACCGGATATGTAGAAGAATCTCTTGGCTTCCCCGGATTCCTGGGGATCGCTCTGATCAGATAGGGATTGGAGCACCCGTATAACCTGCTCCTCGGTCAGGGTGTGTTCCTCCCCCACTGTCGCCACCACTGTGCGAACATCAAATTCAGAAACTATCGGCTGGATCTTATCCTCAGAGAACCAGCCGAGTTGCAGGGTTTCGATGGTTTTTCCCGGAGCTTCTTGTTTCTCAAGGTAACCTTCTGATACCTGAAACATGACATTTTTATAGAGAAGGACTGGCTGGCCCGGAGCCTCGCTGATAGTTGCCAAAGACTCGAGTGCTTTCTGGATCTGGGATTCTGTGTCGACATCCACCTCTTCGGCTTGGGGATTGAAGTCCGGGATAAGAGGAGTGATGTCTTCCTCTTTTTTTATGGCCCAGAATGTTTCTGGATGAATTTCCTTCTCCGAATAGAGTGAAACATCGAGCCCGCCATCCACATTGAGCTCATAGACTTTTCCGGATGTGACCAGAACAGGAATTCCTTCGATCCCGGAATACAGGGTGAAGGCTGTCAGAATCTCAGCAATATGATTTTCCGAAGCCAGAATATCTTCGGCAGCCGCTTCTATCTCAGCCGGTTTGAGGGGCCGTACAGCCTCTTTGTCCCACGTCCCCCAGAAAGACGGCCACATCAAGCGGTGAGGCGCAATTTTACCTGCATTGTCCCTGACAAACACCGGCTCAATGATATGGGGGAGGTCGGTGAACCATTGGGCGACTCCATAGATCCCGAGCCGGTTGGCCCGGGACGTTCGCACGCGTGTGAAATTTTTTGCGGGCACAGGCCCAGAATGGCAGACAGTGCAGGCCAGTTTCTCGAAGTGAACGGCTGGGATTCCAGGATGCTTGGGATAGGGGGCGCCCATACGGCCTGCGGATGAGCCTCCCCTGCGGGATATATCCGGGCCGATGTGGCAGCCTTTACAGGTGAAGTCAGAGATTTCGCTGTTGTGATACTCTTCGGCCTCTTCTTCATAGCCGCGGATCATGGAGTGGCTGATATCATTCCGGTGGCAGTCGACACACTTCAAGCCTGCCGCTGAATGAATGTCTTCTTTGATACTGTATTTTTTGGAGCCGACTCGGGAGACAGAATGGCAGCTGAGGCAGCGCTGGTCATCTGGTTTACGGGGAATATCGAAAAACACACGGTGTTTTGTATCGAATATTTCAGGTCTGTACCGGACAAAAGGAACCACTGCCCATTCCGTATCATCCGGATTGGGACCGTCATAAATATCCCAGGTTCCAGGAAGGCGGGAGGCCATTCCCCCGACTTCTCCAAAACCCGAGGCCGCAGTGGCCGCCCACCGGAAGTTATGGCGCAATACCTGCTTGGCCCATTCGCTGTGGCTCTGCATTCTCGCGACATTATGGCAGCCCATGCAGTTGATCTCGAGTTTTCCGGATACATTCCAGCGGGATTCCGGACTGGTTTCCTCGCTTCTAGGTTCCGCAAAATCTCCGCCTGTCGCATGTCTGGCAAACAGAAGAGTGAAATCCCAGGGACTCAGACCCAGTTCTTGGGGGTTCCACATCCGTTCCCAGGGACGGTAGGAGAGAGGCAGGATAGTCCCGGTGGCGGGATCGACCCAGACCCAGGGCTCTCCAGCCCGGCCATGCTGGGATGAAGACGCAGAGTTGAAGTGCAATCCATCCTGGATGAGGCCGTAATCATGGCAGGGGGCGCAGGAGTATCGTGTTGAATAAGGCAGGGGATAAGGTTCAGTGGGGATAATGAGCTGATCGAACTCGTCTTTTAAAGGAATGAGATGCACCGGAGTCGTGCGGCTCCCATCCCATTTTTGAATCTTCTGTTCTGTCTGAGCGGCAAGAGAACTCAGCCCGATCAGGCTGATCAGAATAAGAAGAAGTTTTTTTCTATACTTCATGCTCTAAAATGCTCGGACCGGAAACGGTAATAACGCCGGGTTTCGATCACCTCATTCGCTTTAAGCACCGCCACCGCGCTTTCGTAAGCGATTTCTGGCGGACAGTTGAGAGGAATGCCGTGAAGGATGGCATTGAAAAAGTTTTCCAGGTGCGGCTGGTGGGCTGGCTTGGCCATTTCAACGGGAAGAGGCCAGCGGCCGGCTTCAGCAGTCACCCGGACATCCAGGAAAATATTTTTTGTATCCACTTTCTGGATGGGTGGAGCTTCGGATGTCAAGAATCCCTGTTTGACCAGTGAGTCCCATTCAGGCGCATGCGCCTCCCGCATGGCCCAATTCCCTCTCTGGGGAACCTCGGATATCTGGAGCGAACCGTTTTCGCCCATGAAAGCTTCGTAAAAACCTCCGTGTTTGGTCGTGGTTTGAACCTGGTAGAACGCGCGTGCTATCCCTGTCTTCGTCTTGAACTCATATATCGTCATAGCATTGTCATACCACTGCCAGTTTTTGTAATAATCGATTCCTCCACTGGCGATGACGGAGGATGGATTCGTTCCATAAACCCAGCTAAAAAGGTCGATCTGGTGGGAGCCAAGGTCCACCAGCGGTCCGCCGCCGTATTTTTTAAACAAGCGCCAGTTCCTGAATTCGGTCATCGAGGCATACCCGTATTTCTCCAGTTTGCTCTGGTCCATGGTGTATTGTTTGGGCCAGCCCAACATATCGCTCTTGGCCCGGTTCCACTGCGCATAGATGGCATTGACCCGGCCCAATATATTTTTTTCGTGAATCAAGCGGTCAATGGCATGGATGTAACGGGGATTACTCCGCCGTTGATGTCCGACCTGGAGAAGCTTGCCTGTTTTCCTGGCGGTCTGGACAATGGTTCTGGCGCTGTCCAGAGAGTTGGACATTTCCTTCTCACAGTAGACATGGAGTCCGGATTCCATGCAGGCGTTGGCATGTTCCGCGTGCATCCAGTCGGGTGTGGCTACGATCGCTGCATCCAGATTCTTTTCTTTACTCAGCATGTCCCGGTAGTCCTCATAGACATTGACTGGTTGCCCGTATTTTTTCAGGTATCGGCTGGCATACCGCTGACTGTATTCCCAGATGTCACAGACCGCGATAAACCGGATTCCGGGAATGCGTAGGCATGACTCGATCAGCACACGTCCTTGCGTGCCTGCGCCGATGAGAGCTACACGGAGTTCAGTGGGTTTCTGTTTTTTCTGTGCTCTTCCGGATAGGGAAGCTCCGGTCAAAGCCCCTCCGGCCACAGCCATTCCCAAACCGGCTGAGGCCGAGGATTTGAGAAAGTCGCGGCGGGAAAGTTTTTTTCCTTTACCTGTGTTTTTTAACTCAGCCATTTTAGCCTTCTTATAAATAGAATGTGTTCCGTAATGACGTGATTGGTGTCATTACGAGCGTAGCGTGGCAATCTCAGTTTTTTGTCATTACGAGCGCAGCGTGGTAATCTCATACGGAAGATAAGCAAGCATTTCTTTTTATGAGGTTGCTTCTTCGCTGCACTCATCGCAATAACATATTTATGAGATTGCCACGTCACTTCGTTCCTCGCAATGACACTTTTTCGAGTTCACAGACTCACTTCATTCCTTATAATGACACACTTATGAAGTCGTATATATTGCTTTCACCCGTCGTTTTAGGACAAAAAAAATTTTTTTATCAGTCCGTCTAACCGGTTATTCTGAACAAAGCCGGCTGAGGTAATCTCCTCATTTTTGCCGGCTTATTCTTTCATGTCTTTGTCAAAAGCTATTTCAGATGGAGAAAAGTTCATGCTTTTGATGAATTCCGCCGATTCTTGGGCGCCGAATTCGCGATCCATCCCGTTGTCTTCCCATTCGACGGAAAGCGGACCCTGGTATCCGATATCGTTGAGTTCCCGGATTATCTCTTCGAAATTCACATCCCCGTGCCCGAGAGACCTGAAATTCCATCCCCGTCTCAGGTCTCCGAAAGGAAGATGAGAACCGAGAATCCCGGATTTTCCATCCAGAGTCACCGCCACATCCTTCATGTGAGTGTGGTAAATCCGGTCTGCAAACTCACGGATGAACAGATGGGGCTCCATTCCCTGCCAGAGCAGATGACTGGGATCAAAATTCAGGCCTAATGTCGGTCGGTGCTCGAAGACTTCCATCAGCTTGTGTGTGGTGTACAGATCAAAGGCGATCTCAGTGGGATGAACCTCGAGTGCGAATTTGACTCCGCATTTGTCGAACTCGTCGAATATCGGTGTCCAGAGCTCATGGATTTTCTTGAAGCCTTCTTCCACCATCTCGTCGCTCGTCGGGGGGAAAGAATACCAGAATTTCCAGATCGGTGATCCCATGAAACCATTCACGACGCTGCAGCCCATATTCTTGGCCGCATTGGCTGTGGCCTTCATCTCTTCGGCGGCCCACTCCCTGAGTTCATCGGGTTTGCCCTTGACTTCATCCGGAACAAACACATCCAGACGCTCATCATACCGGTCACCGACGCATTGTCCGGCGAGATGCGCGCCTAGAGCCCAGCATTTTAGCTTGTGCTTTTCCAGCGTCTTTTTCTTCTCTTCCACATATCCTTTATCCGAGGCGGCTTGGCGCACTTCCATGTGGTCTCCCCAGCAGGCGATTTCCAGGCCATCATAGCCCCAGCCGCTGGCTTTTTGACAGATATCTTCAAAGGGCAAATCCGCCCATTGCCCTGTAAATAATGTCACAGGTCTTGTCATAAACTCCTCCTTTTTATTGTGTCCTTAAAAATCAACCCATCTAGCTCCTTTTTTGGAGCTCTCCACACACTTTTCGATAAACTTTACGCCCTGGACTCCCTCATCCACTCCAGGGAAGTCGAGTTCTTCCTTGGAGAAGGATTCCCCGGCAAGTTTCTTGTTCAAAGCTGTGATGAACGTGGAATAGATGTTGGCAAAAGCCTCGAAATACCCTTCCGGGTGGCCGGCCGGAATGCGTGAGTAGTTCTGGGCATGAGAATAGAGATCATCGCGTCCCCGGGAGATAATCTCAGTCGGTTTGTCCAGGTAGGAAATCCTGGCGTAGTTGGGGTCTTCCTGCGCCCACTCCAGAGAGCCTTTGGTGCCGTAAATCCGGACTCTCAGCCCGTTATCATGCCCCACCGCGATCTGTGAACTCCAGTAGAGGCCTTTGGCTCCGTTATCATAACTGACCATGATGGAGGCATTGTCATCAAGCACTCGTCCTTCCACAAAGGTATCCAGCCTGGCGCAGAGAGATTGGATTTTCATGCCGGTCAGATAGGAAACCATGTTCTCGATATGACTGCCGATATCCCCGACACAGTTGGATATTCCTGTCTGTTCTGGATCAGTCCTCCAGGCGGCCTGTTTCTGTCCTGTTCCCTCGAGGAATGTGGCCAGCCAGTCCTGGGGGTATTCGGCATTGACAAAGCGGATGGATCCCAGGTCTCCCTTGGCGATCATTTCGCGAAGGTGTTTGACCACAGGATAGCCGGTGTAGGTGTAGGTGACGCAGAAGAGCAGGTCCTTTTCAGCGGAGAGCCGTTCGAGCTCTTCCGCATCCTTGCTGTCAGTGGTTAACGGTTTATCGCAGACCACGTGGATCCCGTTCTGAAGGGCCAGTTTGGCTATAGGAAAATGCGTGTTATTCGGCGTGACAATAATGACGAAGTCGATTTTATCCTCACGTTTTCCCTCAACCTCGAGCATATCTTCGAAAGATTTGTAGAGGCGTTCCTTGTCCAGTCCCAGCATTTCTCCGGTCGCGAGCGTGTTTTTATGATCCCTGGAAAAACAGCCAGCCACTAATTCAGCCTTACCGTCCATGGCCACCGCTTTGCGGTGAACATCTCCGATAAAAGCTTCCTGACCGCCGCCGACCATGCCGTATTGAAGTTTGGAAGTCTTTTTTCCGGAAGCGCTCCCTTCTATCATATGTTTACCTCCTTTATGATTCAGAGAAACGAATAGAAATCAGCCTTTCAAAGATGGCTATATACTAATGCAAAACGCTCAAATTTTCAAAAAACTTTATGGGGACGTTCCCCAAGGTACCATCTCATGCAAGGGGACTGTGCCTTTCAGTCCTTAATTTAAAAAAAAGAGGGATTGTCCCTTTTCTTAATGCAAGAGCTGGCACCTTGGGGAACATCCCCTTATTGTCTTATTGCTTATTGTCTTTTGAGCCTTCGCTGGATCTGTTTAACCGCCTCCCTGGCTTCCTCTTCCACTCCTTTCTCTTTCAAGAGGGATTCAGCCAACTTGAGCGCGTCCGGGCACGCAAATTGCGGAAGAATTCCCAAGATGAGTTTCTTTTCCTCTGGCCGTTTGGTCCATGTGAGCGTCTCTTTCAGCGACCGGACAGCATTTTCAGGTGAACGGTATGGTTCCATCTCGATCATCCGGACGTAGGCTCTTAAAGCCAGGACCTGGTGGACCTGTTCTTGAGATGTTTGGACGATACGGACCAGGTCTTCCTTGGGACTCAGAGTGGGCCAATCGGAAAGGGCTCGCACAGCTGCATCTCTGATTTCCGGATTGTCATCCGCCAGAGCCTGGCGGACAAGGGATAACGAGCTGTCATCCCCGATCTTTCCCAAAACCCTGAGAAGCGCAGCGCGTTTCTGGATATCTTCCACTTCAGGAAGCATCGCCTTGACAGAATTCGCGCGGCCGATTGGATTGGGCCTCTTCCCGGCTACTCCTGCAATCGTGTTTTCTAATTCTGTTTGCTCCCTCTCCCCCCTCGCACTCAACAGAAGCTGGAGCAACCGGGGCAGGTCAGAAGGAGCAGCGACTTCTTCGAGAGCTTTGATGGCAGCCAAACGAATCGCGGGTCTGGAGGAGCGTGCTCTGGAGAAGAGAAAGTTTATTCCATCCAAAATGCGGCGTTCTCCCACGCTCATGATCAGCTCTTCCTGGATGCCTGGGTCGGTGAGCTTGATCAGGCTTACTAAGATAGTCTGGTCGACGCCTTCTCCATCAAGACGCCAGAGACTGTTGCGTGCCGTCCTCTGCTCCTCCCCCTGTGTTCCAGCCGCATGACGGGCAAGGAGTTCTACTGTGGACGAATCGCCGATGCTTTCCAGGGCTTTCAAGGCAGCCATCCGGACCATTTTTTCCTCATTCTTTGTCGCCTTGACCACAGAGTCTAAAACTTTCTTTTCCGGGTAATGGGCCAGGACTTCGAGCAGTTGAACCTGACTGTCCTCCGGCAGGTCGGGTAGAGTCTTGCATACCTCCTGTATGGTGGAGCTGTCAAAAACATCACGCACCATGCTTATGGCCGGGAGATAGAACGGTTGTTCTTTGCCTTTGAGAATGTCGATGATCATCTTCCCGGCTTCGTTCCCAGAAGCAGCGATTTTGCTTTTTAAAGCTGACTGGTGTATCGGGAGTGGGAGTTGGGTAGAAAGGATTTTATTAGTGAGCTTGATGGCCGATTTCCGGTTTCCGCGGGTAAGAAACTGTTCAATACATTTGAGCAGGGAAGAGGCAATTTTCGATTGGAGTTCGCCTGAGGTTTTGCCCATGGCTTTGGACAGAGCCGTGGATGCTTCAGGAGTTGCGATGTTCCCCAGGGCGACTGCGGCTGAAATGGCTGTGGAGGAATCAGAGTCGGACAATAATTTTTCTAAAGCAGGAACGGAGTCTGGAGCGTTTCGTTGCCCTAAGGAAGAGATGATGCCGATTTTGATCTTCTTATCGCTTTGAGATAATCCCTGGATCAGCGCCCTATCCGCAGAGGCCCCTGGGATTTTTTCAAGAGCGTATCTGGCCATATCAGACGTCTCTTCCTTCAATAGCATCCTTTCCAGCACAGGGACAGACAAAGATGTGCCGATCTCTCTCAGATGGCGGCAGACAGTCATTTTTGCCGCGAGAGTGGCGTTCGAATCGAGAAATTCGGCCAGCAATTCTTCGCACTGCTTTCTGGATTCAGAAGAATGGCGGTGAGAGCGGATATAATCCCTGAGTTGGGAGAGGATTTCCTCATCCTCTCCATAGTCATAGGTAGAAACCTTCTCCAGGATATTTATCAAGGAGGGAGGACGGAAGTTCTTCCAACGCCGCACATCATCGGGGGTGGAGGTGTCCCTGTACACTGCGGGAAAGTCTCCAGGGATTTTTTGGGTGACTTTACCGCTGGCCGCCCATTCGGCTCCCCGCTGGAGTGTCACGATAAAACCGACACACTCCATAGACGGAGGAGGGATTTCGCCGCCAGCATGTCCGAGAACAGTGTGAAAAATTCTTCCCTTTCCATAACTGACTGTGAACAGGACAGGTTCATCCCGTCCGGTTCCGTTCTGGAGCGGAGAGCTGTACGCGGTGGCCAGGATGTGCATGTTCTTTCCGGGTCCGCGCATGAGGCTGTACAGTTCATCCTTGACGTGCATCCATTTCTGCGGAAGGCCTCGGGTGATGGGGTGTGTGGTATCCCGGTTGATGACCAGAAAATCATGTTGATAGCCGTGATACCCGCCGATTCCCGCACTCGTGTCACGGACCATTTTTCCATCTTTCCAGTAGATATACGGGCCCGCCTTTTCATTCCGGTTTCCCCATCCTCCCAATCCGGAGATTTCGTTATATTCTTTCCATTGTGTGAAGGCGTTATCCGCAGCATGGTAAAATACCACTCCTCCTCCTGTTCGGACATAGTCCACGAATGCTTTTTGTGTGGCGGGGGGCCAGTCGTCGCCGTTATAGTCGAGTACGACCAGCTGGTAGGATGAGAAATTCGGGTTGAATCCATCCATGTTGCCTCCCTGTGGAGGGCTTGTCGCCACTTCCACTTCAAAGAGACCGGTATTCTCCAAAATCTGTTTTAGGACTGAGGTGCTGGTTTTCCAATCGTGGTTATTCTGACCGGTGACGATCAAGGCCTTCATCGAGGATGGGGCCGGAGAGCCAGTCAAAGAAGGAAAGGAAATCCAGGAAATCAATCCGAGGATGGCCACCGCAATCATCAATCTTTTTGTTTTCTGTATGTCCATTTTTTTCCTCTTCATCACTTGATCTCCTCACTCAAAGGCTCAGATGCCAGGGGCTGCGGTAAGCTCGACCGAGCAAGCGTGTGGCCTCAGGATCGTCTATGATTGTTTCTGTTTCAGGATTGAAACGAATTTTGCGTCCCAGTTCCATGGCGATCACTCCCAGATGTCCGACACTGGCCGACCGGTGGGCCACTTCGATAGGCGTGATGGTCAATCGGCGGCTCTTGACACAATCGAGGAAATTCTGGTAGTGGTCCCGGCTCTTGGTCAGCCGCGTCTCATCGGGGCCGATGAAATCGTTCAGGATATGGGGTGGATGAGCCTCCAATCCTCCTCGGTTGACCCATACCCAGCCGAATTCGCCGATCCATTTTGTCCCACCCCGAATCTCTCTGTGCCCACCGGCGATTGTCATCGGCGTTCCGTCTGCATAATTGGCCTGGAGATAATAGCGGGTGGGGCTGTTCCAGAGTCCGCGGCGAGGGAATTCTCCATACCCCTCGATCTCCACCGGGCCAGTGGTGTCGAAGTCAAGCCCCCAGTGAGCGATATCCACATGGTGCCCGACCCAATCCATCAGCTGACCGCCTCCCAGGTCCATGACCCAGCGCCAGTTTTTGTGGACCCGGGCTGGGCAGTAAGGCGCAAAGGGCGCGGGCCCGATCCAGAAATCATAATCCAGATGAGAAGGAGGAGGTTCGATAGCCTCCTGGCCGGCTGTGCGGCCGAAGTCAGTATGCCCGGAGGGTAAGCCGACTTCTACCTTTAAGATTTTGCCGATCCGGCCGTTTCGGACAAGTTCGCAGGCGCGGTGGAAGTTGGCCACAGAGCGCTGCCAACTTCCGGTCTGCCAGATTCGGT
>JASFPJ010000042.1:0-15534 GCA_050116035.1 Candidatus Aminicenantota bacterium
CGGAAAAAGAATTTACCTTGAAGCCGCTTCAGGCGCGCTCAGACCAAAATCAGTCATCGAAGCGATGGCAAAAGAGACATGCCTGCCTGATCAGCAAGGAAGAGCAAATCCTGGATCTGCTCACTCAGTTGAGGTGACTGCAAAGGGGATTGAAGACCTGATGATCTTTTTCGGAGCGAAGTCGGGGCAAACCATACCAGGCTGGAGCAGCAGCCACGTGATATATCGCATCACAAACGCGGTTCTCTCCTCCGTTCCCGGAACAAACGTTGTCACAACCGGACTGGACCACGCTTCAGTCCGAAGTGCAGTCACGCAGTTTGCCGAGATGTACGGGAAAGAAGAGCGTATCGCCGAACCCAATCGAGAAACAGGCTCTGTCTCGCTGGAGACAATTTACGAAAAAATTGACAGGGATACTTGTTTTCTCGCTGTCATACACACATCTAACGTTACCGGAGAAATACATGACGTCAAAGCAATAGTCGAAGAGGCAAGGAAGATAAAGCCTGATTTGTATATCATGGTCGATGGCGTCCAATACTCGCCATCTGATTTGATCGATGTGGAAGAGATTGGAGCCGATGCCTATGTCATCGCACCTTACAAGAACTATGGCGTTAAGGGATGTGGATATGCTCACGTTTCAGATAGATTGGCAAAGCTTCCGCATTGGAAATATGTATTTAAGCCTGAAACGAGTTGGGACCTGGGCGGTGTAGAGCATCAATCTTATGCAGCATGGTCAGCTGTTGTCGACTATTTGTGCTGGCTGGGTGGCCAATTCACAGATTCTGCTGATCGGCGCGCACAGGTTGTGGCTGCTATGAAGAGTATAAAAGCACATTCGACAGGCCTTCTGTCGACACTAATCCATGGCACAGATAAGATTGCCGGCTTCAAGGATATGAACCATGTGACTGTCTATGGGATGGGAGAGGATCTATCCAGTCGCGCGTGTCTTGTGGGGTTTAACCTGGAAGGGATTGAATCAGCTAAAGGATGCGAACTTTACAAGGAAAAGCAGCTCAGACTCCATGCCCCTGGGCAAGATCCGTTTTTTGCAGCTATGTTGAAACAGCTGGGCATATCAAGCTTTATCAGATTATCAGCCTGCCATTATAATACGCCGGAGGAGATAGAGTTTTTTCTCAAGGCTACAGCGAGTTTCGCGTTGAAATCATAAAATAAGGAAAGACGTAAAGCCAGATTGATTTGATAAGACCTGAATTCCATTTTTAGAATAATTTGACTCATAAAAAGGAGGAGGATGATGTTTCGCAGGGGAATTCTCATTTTCGCAATTCTTTTTATAATAGCAGGAAATGTATACGCTCAGAGTCCCGAGCCGGGGACGCTTTTCCTGTATCCTGAGCGCATCGTGTTGAAGGATGGCGGCTTTTTCAACGCCGAACGGGGGATGATGTTTGTCCCTGTCAATCGGTCTGAAAAAAACAGCGCGGTGATTGCGGTTGAGGTGTACCGTTTCAAAAGGTCTGAGAAAGCCAATCCCGAGACACCACCCATTTTTTATCTGTTCGGTGGACCGAGTTTTGGAGGTTTGGAAAGATCCCTCGAGAGGCTCGGCGCATTTGAGGAGCAGTGGCTTCCTTTTTTGGACGTTTCCGATGTTGTTGTGGTGAGTCAGCGCGGGATCGGGCCCTCAAAGCCTACGACAATTATCGAAACGACCACGGAGCCTCTGCCTCCGGATCAACCATACGATGATGTAAAAGCGGTTGCAGAATTTCAGCAGGTCCTTGTGAGGGAAAAAGCGGTATGGGAAGAACTGGGTCTCGATTTGAGCGGTTTTACTGTCATCGAAGCGGCAGCGGATGTCAATGATGTCCGAAAAGCGTTGGGATATAAAAAAGTCATCATATGGGGCGGTAGCTTTGGGTCGCACTGGGGTATGACTATCATGCGTTACTATCCGGAAATTGTTGAACGTGCGATTCTGCGCGGCATGGAAGGTCCCGACCACACCTATGATCATCCCGGTCATCTCTGGAATGTCTATAAAAGGGTAGCTGCCGTAGCGGAAAATGCGCCGGAGTTGAAAGGTTTGATCCCTGAAGGCGGACTGATCGAAGCGATTAAAACTGTTGTTAAACGCGTCGAAGAGAAACCTTTTAAAGTGACGGTTACCAATCTAAAGACCAACGAGTCTCAGGATGTCTTGTTTGATGAAGATTCCATTAAAAGATTTGCGAGAGGTTACTCCCGCGGTTTGCTCGCATGGCCAGCCGATGTGATCACCCTTTATAACGGCGATTTCAAGAAGGCGGCTGAAAGTGCGGTTCGCAGTTATCAAAATAGAGGAAGGAGTTTCAGGACTGCAAGTTATTGGATGCTCGACTGCGGCTCCGGTATCACGAAGGAACGTCTGGAGGAATACAAAGCCGATCCGGCTGTAAAGATTATCGGTCTGGGTAGTTGGGGTTACTTAGCCGGTTGTCCGGTCTGGGAAAGCAACCTGGGCGATGAATTCCGTCAAAACTTCGAAACCAATATCCCGGCCGTCATCGTCCATGGAACCTGGGATACATCTACGCCCTATGAGAATGCACTCGAACTGGTTCCTTATTTCAAAGAAAGCAAGTTTATTTCTGTGATTGGAGGACCCCATGGAGCCCTCAGAGCAGCCATGAGAGCCTCAGCGCAATTTCGTAAAGGGATCATGCACTTTGTCGCGACTGGGGATATGTCCGACCTTCCTGATAAGGTGGAAATGCCACCCGTGAAATGGGTTGTTCCAGAATTTACGAAGAAGACAGAAAACCTGATCTGCCCCTCGACTTTGTTACAACTGTAAAGTTAGAGCACCGAGCTTGATAGCCTCTGGAGCTGGAGGTCTTGTCCCTTCGCATGGAGACATACTGGTTCAGTTATTTGCAGAAAAAGAGATGAGAATGAAAGATTTAGCTGTGGGGATAAACAAAAAGAAGAATACGGTTACGACTCTCATCAACAAGCTTATCCGTTTCGGTTATGTCCAAAAATCCACAGATATGCATGATCACCGTGTAAGCTGGATATCTTTAACAGAGAAAGCAGAAAGTCTTAAAAAGGATTTTAAAGAAATATCTGATGAATTGCTCTCATTAACCTATTATGGATTTTCAGAGAAAGAGAAAAGAGAAGTTATGAATTATCTGGATCGGATCGCGGAAAATTTAGTGCGAGGCAAGGCTCAAAAAACACAGGAGGAAACATGAAAGCAGCTATAACAACAGCCAGCGGCCGATTGGGTCGTGCTATCGTTAAAGAAATGATAACAAAGATTGGGGAACACAATGTCATCGGTGTGGCAAGAAGTCCTGAGAAAGCCAAAGACCTGGGAATCGAGGTTCGGCGGGGGGATTATAACAATGAATCTGATTTTGTGCATGCCTTTCGAGGGGTTGAAGTTGCGCTGATAGTATCAGGGATGGATGCTCCGGATATCAGAATTCAACAGCACAGAAATGTCATTGAAGGGGCTAAGAAGTCAGGTGTTCGCAAAATAGTTTATACCAGTATCTATGGACGGGAAGGCAAAAGTATGTTCGATGCCATCATTAAATCAAATCGCCAGACTGAGAAAGACATTCAGGCAGGCGGACTGGAATGGGCCATCGGACGCAATGGGCTTTATATCGACGCCGATTTTGAAGCCATTCCAGACTATAAAAAGGAAGGAATAATCACCAATTGTGCGGCTGATGGGAAATGCGCCTATACATCCCGGGCAGAGCTAGCCAGGGCCTATGGGCATTTAATCATGGATGATTCGCTGAATGGACAAATCTACAATCTGTGTGGCGAAGCCATTACACAACAAGAGCTTACAGATGTGATTAACGCTGTTTTCAATCTTGAGCTGATTTACAAACCAATGAGCGTAGACGCGTATGTTCAAGACAGAGTAAAAACTCACGGTGATTTCCTGGGTCACATAGTCGCGGGCATTTATAAAGGCATCCGCGATGGCGCATTTGACATTCTTTCAGATTATGTGAAAGTATGCGGCAAGGAACACCAGAGTTTGACACAAATGGCGGAAGAATTTAAAGCCAATGGCAAGCCGGGAGTCAATAAATCATGCATGATCAACCGAACATAATTTCTGCGTCTGAACTGAGTGAACAGTTAAGAAACCCGGCTCTCAAATTGATTGATGTGCGCCCGGTAGATGCGTATAACGGCTGGAGGCTTCACAATGAGGTGCGGGGCGGGCACATCAAAGGGGCGAGAAGTCTGCCGTTCAAATGGACGAACTATATTGATTGGATTGAGATCGTCCGGTCAAAAGATATTCAGCCCCAAGATTCTCTGGTTTTATATGGTTACGACAGTATCGAAACAGCGAAGGTTGCCAATCTGTTTATCCGATCCGGTTACGAAGATGTGAGGGTTTACCATTCTTTTGTGGGTGAATGGGCCGCGAATGGAAGCTACCCTATGCAGAAGCTGGCCAACTATCGTCAACTTGTATCGGCGAAATGGCTCCATGGACTTATCTTAACCGGGGTAGCGCCTGAATATAACAATGACAAATATGTACTGTGCCATGCCTTTTATCACAATAGGGAGGCCTACGAAGAGGGTCATATTCCGGGGGCTGTTGATTTAGACACAAACTCACTGGAATCCCCTGAAACATGGAATCGTCGTTCCCCGGAAGAAATCAAAAAAGCGCTGGAAGACCTGGGCATAACCCAGGATACGACAGTCATTTTATATGGAAGGTTTTCTAATCCGGATGTCAATGATCCATTTCCCGGAAGCAGCGCAGGACATTTGGGAGCATTCCGCTGTGCCTTTATCATGATGTATGCCGGAGTAAAAGATGTCCGGATACTGAATGGCGGATTGCAAGCTTGGAAGGATGAAGGATTTGAGGTGAGCACAGAGGAAACGGTGAAACGTCCTGTGGCCGAATTTGGAGTGGTTATTCCCGCGTGCCCAAAATTTGCAGTAGATATTCAAGAAGCCAAAGAAACACTCAAATCCGACAGCAAGAACCTCATAAGCGTTCGGAGTTGGAAAGAGTATATTGGTGAAGTCAGTGGTTATAACTACATCCAAAAAAAAGGACGAATTCCTGGGTCTGTGTTCGGGAATTGCGGGAGCGACGCCTACCACATGGAGAATTACCGTAATTTGGACCATACCACACGTGAATACCACGAGATTGAAAAAATGTGGGCAGAGGGAGGTATAACATATGAAAAGCACAATGCCTTTTATTGCGGAACGGGATGGCGGGGGAGCGAAGCGTTTTTTAACGCTTGGTTGTTGGGTTGGCCGCATGTTTCCGTGTTTGATGGAGGATGGTTTGAATGGAGTAATGATGATAATAATCCCTATGAAACAGGAATCCCATGACGGCCGCAAGTATAACAATAAGCCGCTTTTCCCACACAGAGAGCAAGGATGAATCCATCAAGACCATACTTGACGGTCTGACATCCGATCACAAGAACATTTCGAGTCGGTATTTTTATGACGAGATTGGGTCAAAACTGTTTGAAGAGATTACATTTTTACCCGAGTATTATCTGACTCGGACCGAAAAGAATATACTGAAGCAGGCGTGTTTTCAGATCGCCGGAAAACTGAAAGATGGTGACATCATAGAGCTCGGAAGCGGTGGCAGCTCAAAGATTTCACTTTTACTGGAGTCCATCCCCGAGGCGTATAGAGGATCGGTTCGGTATATTCCTGTTGATGTCAACCAGGTGGCGATTGAAAATTCGGCCAAAATCCTCATAAATAAATTTCCTGGATTGAAAATTCACGGTGTTGTCGCTGATTTCGAAAAACAGCTCAACCGGATTCCTGGAGGTGCAAAGAAACTCATCTGCTTTTTTGGCAGTACAATCGGGAATCTCTCCAGAAAAGAGTCCCAGAAATTTATGGCTGATTTGGGAAGAATCCTACAAACTGGTGGGATGCTGTTGCTCGGTGTTGATATGGTAAAAAGCAAAGATATGCTCGAAAAAGCATATAACGACAGCCAAAAAATCACTGAAAAATTCAATCGGAACATTTTAAATGTGATAAATAATCTTGTGGGCACAAATTTTGAGCCAGCTTTGTTTGATCACATCGCTTTTTACAATGAAGACCATTCCCGCATTGAAATGCATTTAAAAGCCATGGAATCCATGGAGATTTCAAGCCCCCATTTAAAAGACAAAATCATAATAAGAAAGGGAGAAACCATTCATACTGAAAATTCACACAAATTTACCTCTAAGCATATTGATGATCTGGCCCGAGCAGGTGGTCTGGAAATAAAAAAAATCTTCACTGATAATAATAAATGGTTTTCGCTGATCCAGTTTTTTAAAAGCGCGTAAGGCACTCGATGATTGACATAGATAGGATTCGCGCGGATTTTCCTATTCTGGGAAAAAAAATTCACGGGAAGCTCTTGGTGTACCTGGATAATGCCGCGACCACCCAAAAACCTAAAGTGGTGCTTGATAAGATCGCTGAGTTCTACACCAACAGCTACAGCAATATCCATCGCGGAGTGCATCACTTGAGCGAACAGGCAAGCCTCGCATACGAAAATGCCAGGAAAACGGTGAAGGAATTCATCAATGCCCGGAGTGTCTCTGAAATAGTCTTCACTTCCGGGACCACTGAAGCCATAAACCTTGTTGCCAATTCTTTTGGCAGTCGATTCATCAAGAAGGGGGATGAGATCATCGTTTCCGAAATGGAACACCACTCCAACATCGTTCCCTGGCAAATTCTCTGCGAACACACGAAAGCACGGCTTAAAGTGGCTCCTTTTGATAATGACGGGATATTGATGATGGATAAACTCAAGAGGCTTGTCACAGAGAAAACAAAACTCATATCTATCGTTTATGTATCGAATGCACTGGGCGTTATCAACCCCATTAAGGAAATAATCGAGCTGGCGCATTCCCAAGATATTCCCGTACTGATAGATGGTGCGCAGGCTGTGCAGCATATTCCTGTGGATGTTCAGGATCTAGATTGTGATTTTTTTGCCTTCTCTGGGCATAAGATATATGCCGAAACAGGTATAGGCGTCCTCTACGGAAAAGAAAAATGGCTGGAAGAGATACCCCCCTATCAATCTGGGGGAGGGATGATTGATTCAGTGAGTTTTGAGAAAACAACCTATGCTGATCCACCTCTTAAATTTGAAGCGGGAACGGGCAATTATGTGGCTGCAGTAAGCTTGGGAACAGCGATTGAATATATTACTCAAATCGGCATGGAGGCAATCGCGAATTATGAAAAGGATGTGTCGAATTACGCCACAGAGAAGTTAAATGAGATTAACGGATTAAAAATGTATGGTCTTGCTCCCAACAAATGCGGGATTATGTCATTCAACCTTGAGAATATCCATCCCTATGATGCTGGTTTGATATTGGACAAATTCGGCATCGCTATACGCACGGGGATGCATTGCGCCGAGCCTGTGATGCGACACTATGGGATAAGCGGGACCATTCGAGCCAGCCTCGTGTTTTATAATACAAAAGAAGAAATCGACAAATTATGCATCGGCCTGCAGAAGGCCCAAACGATGCTGTGAAAATTGGATTATCGTAGGGAAGAATGAGTCAAAGCAAGCGAAAATGACAATTAACGACATCCAGGACAAAATAATCGAGGAATTCTCCGCACTGGATGACTGGATAGACAAGTATGAATACCTTATTAATCTCGGGAAAAAACTCAATCCACTCGCTGCAGATTTAAAAACCGAAGATAATGCAATAAAAGGCTGTCAGGCCCAAGTGTGGATCAGCGCCGAACTCAAGAACGGCAAAATGAGTTTTTCTGCAGATAGCGAGGCCCTGATCACCAAGGGTTTAATCGCCCTGCTGCTGCGGGTTGTTAACCATCAGACGCCAGAGGATATCGTTAATTCTGACTTGTATTTCATTGAGGAGACAGGATTAAGCTCTCATCTCTCGCCGAGCCGGGCAGATGGATTGGCTTCCATCGTGAAACACATTAAATGGTATTGTGAAGTTGCCTTAAGTTCGGCCGAGTAACCACACCCTAAAAATAATCAAGAGTCTATGAGTGATGCTCCCTGCTTTTATACCTCTTCTTGATAGAGCTGTATAAGATTACCGCAAGTATCATCAAATACAGCTACGGTAGTCGGTCCCGTTTGTGTGGGTTCCATCGTGAACTCCACGCCCAACTTTTTCAGTCTTTCGTATTCTTTTTGAACATCTTCCACAGCAAATGCCGTTAAAGGGATGCCTTGCTTAACGAGAGCGGATTGGAATGCCTTGGCCGCTGGATTGCTGTTTGGCTCAAGAACGAGCTCAGTCCCTTCAGGTTCCTCGGGTGAGACAACGGTTAACCATTTGAATTCCCCTAAGGGTATTTCTGTTTTTTTTATAAAGCCTAAAACCTCTGTATAGAAGTTGAGGGCTTTATCTTGATCGTCCACAAACACACTGTTTAGCTTAATCTTCATCGAGACCTCCGGATTTTTATTTAATCATAGGTTAAAAGGTTTAAGCAAGAACACAGCTTTTGGACAGTAGGCTTTTGTTGATTATTTCTATATTTCTGACAAATTTTAGGCACGCCTGATTTCTGGAAGCCCTTTCCTGCCTCTATCGAAATTTCACATTGAGATTTTCTCTGCAGTCAGATCGTCTGGATTACAGCTGGAATATTTTTAGGATACAAAATTATTAAATACTTGCAATACACTACAAAATAAATATAAAATAATTATGAAAAAGGTTCGATTTGAATGGGATATAAAAAAAGATTTATCCAATTTTCGGAATCATGGTGTTGCATTTGATGAGGCCAAAACTGTTTTTTATGATGAAGATGCGATTGAGTTCTATGATGAAGATCATTCATTGAAGGAAGACCGCTTTTTGATGATAGGATTAAGTTCAAAATTGAGGATATTGCTTGTGAGCTATGCGGTGATGGAAGGAAAAGATGAGGATGTTATTAGAATGATATCTTCCAGGAAAGCAACAAAAAACGAACAAAAAGTCTATTTTGAGAGATTAATATGAAAAAAGAATATGATCTTAAAAATATGAAAAGTAGAAAAAATCCCTACGCCAGCCGTCTGAAAAAACAGATAACGATCCGTTTGGATAATAACACCATTGAATATTTCAAAGAGCTTGCCAGAGAAACAGGATTCTCCTATCAGACGCTTATTAATCTTTATCTGAAGGAATGCGCTGAGAGTCGTAAGAAGCTAAGAGTTCAGTGGATTGAACCCAGTTCTTAAACAGCAATTAGATATTGTGCCCAGAATAAAAGTTTTGAACGATGTAGGGTTTGAACCTGCAAATTCAACCGTGTGATGTGGCAGCTGACAGGTTATTTTTGCGCTTGCATGGGCTTTGTGTAGACGATCTCCCCCCCGATAACGGTCATTTCCGGTTCGATCTTCCAGATATCCTCAGCCGGGATGGTCATGTAATCCTCAGGAATGACCACAAAATCAGCAAGTTTGCCGACTTCGATAGATCCCAGGATGTCTTCGGCGAACATGGCGTAGGCACCAGCCATGGTTGCCGCACGTAAAGCCTCTTCTCTTGTCATGGCCTGTTCCGGGATCCAGCCACCCGGAGGATTATTCTCCCGGTCCTGTCTGGTGACCGCCGCGTGCAGGGTGTAAAAGGGGTTGTAGGGGGAGACAGAATAATCTGTCCCCGTGGCAACCACAACACCAAGATCCAATAAATCACTCCAAATATAGGCATACTTTAAACGTTCAGGCCCTATCCTGGATTCAGCAAAGTGCATATCCTCAGTCGCATGTAGAGGCTGCATAGAAGCCACGATTCCCAGCTTGGCGAGCCTGGGCACGTCTTTAGCGGTGAGTACCTGACAGTGCTCAAGAGCAAACCTGGCCTTTTTACCATCTATTTCGGTTGCTTTCAGGGCCCTTTCGTAGGCGTTAATGGCGACACGATTCGCTCCGTCACCGATACAATGTATCCTCATGTTGAAACCGATTTTGAGCAGTTCGGTCGCAGATTTTGCTATTTGGTCTTCACTTTGTCTGGGTTCCCCATAATAACCCGGATAGTCGCTGTACTCCTCGAGGAAAAGCGCACCCCTTGACCCAAGAGCTCCATCTGCAAATGCCTTGACTGACCGGACGAAATATTTGTTGTTATGGCTGAGCGGTTGGCCCAACTTTTTCGCCGCATTCTCCCTGACCATCTCATTGATCCTTATCCTGAGCAAACCCACTTCATAAAGTTTTATTCGTCTTTGAATCTCTTCATAGCCTGTCATGCTGGCCCCATGGATAGTCGTCAGTCCGCTGGCAATGGCCAACTGGGTCCCCTCGACAAGGTTCCGACTTCGTTCATAATCGGTCATTGGAGGTAAAGGCGGAATAAGTTTTGTCAATTGACGAGGTGCCCTTTCTACGAATTCGCCCGTGGGCTCTCCATTCTTGTCCTTCTTGATGTGACCTCCCGGGGGATCGGGAGTGTTGCGGGTAATGCCAGCCAGTTCCAGGGCTTTGCTGTTGGCAGCGCTGCCATGCGTGTAACGGCTGATAAAAACTGGATTGTCAGGCGCTACGGCATCGATCAGCTCCTTGCGGAATTCCGGTGGATCCCAGACATCTGACATCCAGCCACTCAATACGAGCCACCGTGGCTCAGGCCCTGGCCGCATTCCTTCCCCAGTCGCCAAGCAGCGTTTTATCACTTCCTGCATTCGCTCCACAGAAGCCCATTCACCGATTGCAGGCCTGATATCTGGAATTCGCGGATACAACTCTCTTTCTCCGTACCTGATGTGGACATGGGCATCATGTAAACCGGGGATCACGGTTTTTCCTTCCAGGTCAAAAACAAAGGTCAGAGGACCTATATAGGCCTTTACTCCAGCATCATCACCCACGTAGATGAACCGGCCATCTTTCACTGCAATGGCAGAAGCTGTGCTGAAGTCCTTATCAACAGTATAGATGTTCCCATTGATGTAGACTCTATCCGCTTCTTGAGCGTCCCTCACCGCTGCCGGTGCTTGTATGAACAACACAAGCAGCACAAAAATAGAAAAGAGACTGGACAATCTTTTCATAATATTCATCTTATCTTCCTCCTTTTTTGGTTTCTTAATATTATCCAAATCTCTCCTGTTTGCCAACACGTATCTTCTTCTTATCTTTTTTTCGGAGGCACACCTCCTTTCCCTCTCATCTACCTTGAGGTGTTCATGCTGTAAACCAATTGACCTCCTATGTATGTCCGCTCAACTTTTAATGACAAAAGAGCCTTTGAGGGAATCGTCAGTATATTGTCTGAAATAACAATAAAATCGGCAAGCATACCAGGAGCGATTTGTCCTTTGATGTGTTCTTCGAAGCCCGAGTATGCAGATTCCACTGTATAGGCATACAGAACTTCTTCCCTTGTCAGACATTGTTCTGGATACCACCCGCCTTCGGGTTTTCCCTCCGGAGTTTGACGAGTTTCTGCAGCATACATTCCGAAGAAAGGATTCAAAGTCTCTCCCGGGAAATCGGAATTGAGCGGTACCCGGACACCGGCATCGAGGAACAAGCGCCAGGCATAAGCCCCTTTTATTCTTTTGGGACCTACCCTGTCTTCAGCCCAGGGCATATCAGACGTTGCATGGGGTGGCTGCATACTGGTAACGATGTCGAGTTCCTTAAACCGGGAAATATCTTCAAGCGCGACAACCTGCGCGTGTTCAATGCGCAGCCGGTGGTCCTTTACACCGGGCACAGCCCTGATCGATGCATCATACGCGTCCAAGGTGATTCTGTTCGAACGGTCTCCGATAGCGTGGGTGGCCACCTGCATACCCGCCTGTAGCGATCTTGTTGTCAGCCTCTCAATTTCTTCTTGAGATGTTGTCGTCACTCCAAGCACATCGGGAGCATCACTGTATGGTTCAAACATCAGGGCACTCCGTGTTCCGAGCGACCCATCCTGAAAAATCTTAATACAGCGGATGGTCAGCCAGTTGTCGGGATCGATCTCAGGACCGTTCTGTAAATACGGCTCAATAAGCTCTTCATCCGTGCAATCGAGCATAACGTAATACCGGACTTTGAGCTTTTTTTTGGTCTTGAGTGATCGGAGTGCATCAAGATCCCTTCTTGTTATTCTGGCATCATGCACAGAGGTCAGGCCATTCTTAAGGAGCTCTTCTCCGGCCATCTCAAATGCCTTTTCGCGTTGTTCAACCGTTAAGGACGGCATGAGCCGTGTGACCATTCCTTGTGCGGCATTGGCCAAAATCCCGGTCGGCGCACCTGTCTCTGAATCTTTATAAATCTTCCCCTCTTCCGGATCAGGGGTGTCCTTTGTGATGCTTGCCATTTCCAATGCTTTCGCATTGGCCCATCCGTTATACCCATGTAAACCGGCAAACCAGACCGGATTATCCGGTGAAACACTGCTCAGTTCCTGACTGATAGCCGTCATTTGTTCTTTCCAAGCGCCGTCATCCCATCCCCATCCGTCAATCCATTCTCCTGGAGTTGTTTCAGCCACACGTTCTCTCAGTTTTTGCACAACCTCCCGCGGATCATTGACGCCCTGAAGGTCTACGCGCATCTCACTCCTGCCCAGGTTGAGCATATGCCCGTGCGATTCAATGATGCCCGGCATAACATCTTTACCGTCCAAATCCACTTCTTCTGCAAGAGGATACGCTTCTTGCATCTCTGCATTCGTTCCTACGGCAATAATGAATCCCTCTTTGACGGCAAATGCCTCAGCCTCCGGCATGACTTCATTCATGGTGATGATATGTCCGTTCGTAAAAATTCGATCTGCCTGAGGTGTTCGACGGCATGAGAAAAGACATAAAATGGCTGTACAGAGCAGCAAATACAATGCTTTTTTAAGTTTTCGTTTTCTCATATCAAACAACCTCCTTTCCGCCATCTATTATCCCTTGGTACCTATACCATCCGGAAACCTTTTAGTCAAAAGCAGAGTAATTGTGAATTTGACATCGAATATGCCCGATTATACAATTTATTCGTTACTCCCAATGATGATGTGATGATCTGATGAAAATATTTGCTTTTGTTGGAATTTCCGATTCAGGAAAAACACACCTGATGCGGAAGCTGATCAATGAACTCAAAGGCAGGGGGTACACTGTATCAGTCATAAAACACTGCGCCCAAGGTTTTGATATCGAGGAACAGGGAAAAGACACCGCCCAATTTAGGAAAGCGGGATCCGATTCTGTCTGTATGTATTCTCCGGATGGGATGGCTGTCTTCCAACAAAAAAAGACCGAACTCGATGT
The DNA here is from genome assembly GCA_050116035.1 of Candidatus Aminicenantota bacterium. Taxonomy (GTDB): domain Bacteria; phylum Acidobacteriota; class Aminicenantia; order Aminicenantales; family Aminicenantaceae; genus SOIA01. Next base: position 13,294 of record JASFPJ010000042.1, read on the forward strand.
CAAAATGATTTCCAGGGAGTATCTTAAGTGCAGCGACTTTATCCTGGTAGAGGGAGCTAAGTCAGATAAATCACTCAAAAAAATCGAGGTGTTGCGCAAAGGATTTTCTGAAAAAATATTATGCTCTCCAGAAGAACTGATCGCCGTTGTTTCAGATTTTGATATGGGAAAGGACATCCCTGTGTTTCATCCGGAAGATATTGAAAAAATTGCCGATTTCATGGAAAATTATCCTGAAGAAAAAGAGCCGCTGCTCTGGCTCGATATTGACGATGTGTCCATTCCTATGAATCCATTTGTCCAGAAAATATTCACACAAATCCTGATGGGAATGATCCGTTCCCTGGAAGGGATACCGGAAAATCCGGAATGTATAACCTTATCCTTATCCAGAAAGGGAAAAGAAGATGAAAAAATTTAAACCCATCATGTGGCTGTTTCTCTTCGGCTCAATCTGGGGAATAAATGAAGTCTTCTTGGGAGAAATCCTCTATCGGAATGATGTTCAAAATTCATCGGTTATCCTAACGGTTATGGCTCTTTTTGTGTTGGCGGTATCCCGCGGTATGATCAACAAGCCCGGTTCATCGGCCTTAATGGGAACATTTGCTGTTCTCTTCCGTTTGGCAAACACGGCCCCTTCTTACTGCCATCTTCTTGGGATCTTCCTTTTAGGCGCCACATTTGATGTCTTTTCCTCTTTGCTGATAAAAAACAAAGACCACGCGCCACTCAGATGGGGCGCGACAGGCACGCTGAGTGCTTTTGGGAACAATGCAATCTTCGCTCTTTTGATTACATATGTTTTTCGCTATGAATATTGGGTAGCCGGGGGGTCTTCAAAGGTTTTCCACCACATTTTTATCAGCGGGAGCATTACGACTGTTATAGCCGTACTCCTTGTGCCGTTGGGATTTGTTGTTGGCAAAAATGGAAGCATTCTGTTTGACCGGCGTCCGCGCTGGTCTTCTGCGGGCACAGTCCTCGGATCGATCGCTCTCTGGACAGTGGCGAAGTTTTTAAGCTAACCGAAGCAATCCAGAATACAGTATTATTCATTCCTTCTTGTTGTTTATCAAAATCAAATTCTGATGTTGACTGAGGACTCTTTTTCAAAACGGTCTTTGTCGGCTCCATACTCTTGAGTCATTTCCAGTAAATGGGGTGGAATCAGTGCATGCGCCAGCAAAAGCTCCAAAATCATTTTAAAGAGTTTATTTGAGTTTTGAGCTACCTCGGATAAGGTTTTTTTTCGCTGCCGATCGATTCCACTGCCGATTCAAGCCATAGATCGTTAAATCGAGAATTTTTTTAAAAATTTTGAAGCAATATTGAAACTTTATTTATCCAACAAACGTATACATATAGTAAAGGAGTGCTTGATGAGATTTATATCCCGCTTGGAAGAAATCATCCTTTTGAGTATATGGAGGCTTCAAGACAACGCCTACGGCATAACCATTCTTGAAGAAGTTAAAAAGGCAACAGGGAAATCCTGGTTAACCGGCTCAATCTATGCTTCCCTGGGACGACTGCTTAAACGCGGCCTGGTGGAGTCGATCGAGGGAGAACCTACAGCCGAACGCGGAGGCAGGCGAAAAATATATTACAAGCTGACTCATGAAGGGCAGCAAGCTCTTCTTGTTGTCAAACGGTTGAATGATATCATTTGGTCTTCGATTCCTCCTTTCAAAAGTTGAACGAAATGACGCATAAATCCCCTCCGTCTCTTCCTTCCTGGATTCTTGAGCGCATGATTGACTCCCATACCCGTTATTCAGCCATGGGAGATTTTGAGGAAAGATTCCACGGCATTGCCGATGAGAAAGGACGTTTTAAAGCATGTCTTTTCTTTTGGTCACAGCTGGCTCTTCTCCTTCCGGCCTTTCTAAAAAATTTTTTTCACTGGAGTGTAGAAATGTTCAGGAACCATTTTAAAATCGGCTTTCGGAATATCACGAAGCACAAGGGGTTTTCCTTTATCCATATTGCCGGCATGGCAGTCGGATTGGCTCTTTTTATTCTTATAGCTCTCTATATCCAGTTCGAACTCAGTTTCGACAGATTCCACACGAACCTCGATCGAATCTACCGGGTCGAACAGATCCTTGCCCACGAATCAAGCTCAGAGCCTACTGCAGGCTGTCCGACCGCCCTCTCTGCGGCTCTTGAAGTCGACATCCCTGATTTCGAGGCTGTTACCAGATTCGTAAACTGGGGAAATCCTCTTATCACGACTCC
>JASFPJ010000043.1:0-15264 GCA_050116035.1 Candidatus Aminicenantota bacterium
GTCGCAGAAGAGGAAGAAATCCCCCCCGAGGATTTGCTCGACTTAGTCGCCCAGGGAAAGGTTGTGATTCCAATCAATCCCAATCACTCCCCTATTCATCCTGTGGGAATCGGTCAGAAGCTCAGGACAAAAGTGAACGTCAACATCGGCACCTCTTTGGACTTCCCGCAGGAAGAGAACGAGCTGAAGAAAGTCGAAATCTCCTTGAAATATGAGACTGACACCCTGATGGACTTGAGCACTGGCGGCAATATCACACAAATCAGAAAAATGATCCTCGAGAAAGCCCGGATCCCTTTGGGAACTGTTCCCGTCTACCAGGCAGCGATTGAAGCCATTGAACAAAGGAGCTCAATTGTCGAGATGAAAATGGATGACCTTTTTTCAGTCATCGAGGCTCAGGCCAAAGAGGGCGTGGACTTCATGACTGTCCACGCTGGACTGACCTCGAAAGCCTTGGACAGGCTGAAGAACCAGGGGCGGGTGGCGGATGTTGTTTCTCGAGGCGGGGCCTTTCATCTCGCTTGGATGCTTCACAACCAGAAAGAGAATCCTCTGTATTCGAACTTCGACCGGCTCCTAGAAATCGCCCATAAACACGACATAACATTGAGCCTGGGAGATGGTCTCAGGCCTGGGGCCATCGCTGATGCCACGGACAGGCCCCAGATAGAAGAACTCCTCACTCTGGGCGAGCTGGTGAAAAGAGCCTGGGAACAGAACGTCCAGGTTATGGTTGAAGGGCCAGGGCATATACCTCTGGACCAGGTCGAGATGAACGTAAAGCTCCAGAAACGGGTTTGCCACGACGCTCCTTTCTATGTATTGGGGCCTCTGGTTACAGATATTGCTCCAGGCTACGATCATATTGTCTCTGCCATAGGAGGAGCAATCGCCGCTGCTGCCGGTGCGGATTTTCTCTGCTATGTCACACCCTCCGAACACCTCGGCCTTCCCTCCGTTGAAGATGTTAAAGAAGGTCTCATTGCTTCAAAGATTGCCGCCCACGCTGCAGATATCGTGAAGGGAGTCAAAGGCGCGTTGAATAGAGATCTAAAAATATCCGAAGCCAGAAGAAAACTTGACTGGCAAAAGCAACAGAAAATCGCACTTGACCCCAATAAATTTAAGGATATTCGAAAAAAGAGGAAGTCAAAATCAAAGGCCTGTTCCATGTGTGGCGAATTCTGCGCTATGCAGATTGTGAGCGAATTTTTCAACTCTCGAGATGGAAAGGCCGATGACTCCTGCATCTAAGAATCTTCTCTTCGGAACAGCCGGAGTTCCTCAATCCACATCTCCTCACTCCACCTTAGCTGCTGTCCAGGAAATCAGACGATTAGGGCTTGACTGTCTCGAGATCGAATTTGTCTGGGGAGTGAAAATGGGGAGCGATTTGTGCCAGAAGATAAAAGAGAGAGCCAAAGAACTCCAGATAGCTCTCAGTGTCCATGCACCTTACTTCGTTAACCTGAATTCCACCGAGGAAGGGAAAAGACTGTCCAGCCAGGAAAGGCTCCTGAGTTCGGCCAGAATGGCGAAGAAGTGTGGGGCGAAGAGCGTGGTGTTTCACTGTGGATATTATGGAAAATCTAGCCCAGAGCAGACATACGAGACTGTAAAAAAAGGGCTGAAAGACGTTCTCTCCATCTTGAAATCAGAAAGGAATCCTGTGGTACTCAGGCCGGAAACCATGGGTAAGAAATCACAATTCGGATCGCTCGAAGAAATCTTGTTTCTCTGTCGAGACCTTGACGGAATGCTCCCCTGCATCGATTTCTCCCACATCCATTCCCGTACAGGAAAAGTGAACAACTACAATGAGTTTCACCGCGTACTCAAGAAGGTCGAAAAAAAACTGGGAAGCGCAGCCATAAAGAATATGCATATTCACATCTCAGGCATTGCGTACAGCGCCAAAGGAGAGATAAAACACCTCATCTTGAACGAATCCGATTTCCGCTACGAAGAATGGATTCAAGCGCTGAAAGATTACGGCGTCGAAGGTCGAGTCATCTGCGAAAGTCCCAACCTGGAACAGGATGCACTCACACTGAAAAAGTTATACAATGCTGATTCTATGGAAAAGGATTAATGTTCCTTGTCATTGTGAGGAACAAAGTGACACGGAAATCTCATTCAGCTGCCATTGCGGGCAACGCGTGGCAATCTCTTACGATAATACTGTCACTGAGAGGAACAACTTAAATATGGGGACTGTCCCCAATTCACAATGATGAAAAAGGAGGGATAGAGGATGAAAGAATTTAAGTTACTAATCAACGGAAAATGGGAAGGCTCGGAAGAAACCAGAGAAATTCAATCCCCCTACAACCAGGAACCTGTGGCCAAAATTCACTTTGCCAGCGTTTCTCAAATGGAAGACACTGTGACAGCCGCCCATGAGGCATTTGCCGAGACTAAAAAGCTCTCGAGCCTGGAACGCTCTCATGCACTGGAGACAATCTCTTCGGAAATCGACAGAGACAAAGAAGAACTCGCCAGGTCCATAGCCCTCTCTTCCGGGAAAACAATCAAATCCTCCCGAATCGAGGTCGAAAGAGCCGTCAACACATTCAATATCGCCTCTGAGGAAGCCAAAAGAATAGGAGGAGAGATCATCCCGCTCGATTTGAGCGCCCAGACAGAAGGAAGATGGGGCCTGGTCAGGCATTTTCCTGTAGGTGTTATCGGCGCCATCAGCCCGTTCAATTTCCCGCTCAATCTTGTCGCTCATAAAGTGGCCCCTGCCTTTGCATCCGGGAATACGGTCGTCCTCAGGCCTGCCTCTCAAGTATCCATCACATCCATGCTTCTCGGTAAAATCATCCATGAAACGGATTACCCTGCCGGCGGCCTAAACGTCGTGCCTTCTGGATATGAAGCGGCAGAGGTTCTGCTCAATGACGAGAGAGTCAAAATGCTCACCTTCACAGGGAGCCCGGAAATTGGCTGGGCGCTCAAAAAAAAGGCTCACAAAAAGAAAGTCACTCTTGAACTCGGGGGGAACGCGGCCGTTATCGTCGAGCCCGATGCCAATCTGGATTTTGCACTTCCCAGGATTATTTTGGGTGCCTTTTCTTACTCAGGACAGATCTGCATATCCATCCAGAGGATTTTTCTCCATGAGCAAATTTACGACCGATTCATGGCTGATTTCATAGATGCCACTCAAAAACTGAAAATGGGAGATCCTCTGGAAGAAAACACGGATATCGGTCCCATGATCAACCTTGGCGCGGCAGAGCAGACTGAAGAATGGTTGACAGAGGCTTTTGAAAGCGGTGCACGCATCGTCGCGGGAGGAAAAAGAGAAGGGTCCATGTTCGAGCCAACAATCCTGGAAAATGTCAAACCCGAACTCCGTATCTCCTGGCTAGAAGCTTTTGCCCCTGTAGTCGTTATCTACCGCTATAAGGATTTTGAGGACGCATTAAAAGGAGTCAACTATTCAATCTACGGCCTTCAAGCCGGGATTTTCACGGGAAACCTGAACAAGGCTTTCCGGGCCTACGAGGCACTCGATGTTGGCGGCGTGATCATTAATGACATCCCGACTTTCCGGATCGACCACATGCCCTACGGCGGAGTGAAGGAATCTGGCTTCGGCCGAGAAGGTCTGAAATACGCCATCGAAGAGATGACTGAAATGAAATTGATGGCTATCAATCTGAAAATTTAAGGGGTCGCATCTCAACATTCGACATTTCTCAATATTTTTGTAAAGAAGATCCATACTTGTTGCTCAGAATACAATAAGAAGAAGAGCCGCATAAGATATTGAAAATATTTTAGATTTAACCATTCTAAATCATTCTCTCTCAAAGAAATGTCGAATGTTGAGACGCGACCCCAATTTATTTCTTGACAGGTTTTTTTCCACAGCCTAAACTAAATCCTAAATCATACCTTTTAAAATTCATTATTACCCGGAGGTATCATATGAAGGTTATAAGTTTCGCTAAAGTCAGAGATATCATAAAAGACCTGGTTCAAACAGCAAACTTTGAACTCCAGGACGATGTCATCAACGTCGTCAAGGAAATGGAAAAAAAAGAGGAATCCCCGGCAGGAAAAGAGGTCATTAAACAAATCCTTGAAAACGCAAAAATTGCCAAAGATGAGAAGCTCGGCCTCTGCCAAGATACCGGGCTGGCTGTTTTTTTTGTGGAAATCGGGGAGGATGTCGAGCTGCGGAAGGATGATGGATTAGAGAGTTTGAGAGACGCGATCACCGCAGGTACAAGAGAGGGTTATGAAGAAGGATATCTCAGAAAATCCGTTGTTGAAGACCCCATCCGGAGAAAAAACACCGGCGATAACACTCCCGCCTACATTCACTGGGAGCTCGTGCCCGGTGATATCTTCAAGGTGACGTTTATTGCCAAAGGAGGGGGAGCTGAAAACATGAGCGCAGTTCGGATGTTCGCCCCGGCTGCCGGTCAGCAAGGGATTGAAGATTTTGTTGTTGAAACTGCGGATAAGGGCGGGTCGAATCCCTGTCCGCCGATCGTGGTTGGAGTGGGTGTCGGTGGAAATTTTGAGTACTCTGCGCTTTTGGCTAAAAAAGCGCTCTTGAGAAGGCCGCTAGGTTCCCACAATCCTGATCCATTCTATGCAGACATGGAAAAAAGACTGTTGGAGAGGATAAACAACCTAGGAATAGGCCCTCAGGGAATGGGAGGAAGAATCACGGCTCTTGCGGTTCACGTCGAAGCCTTTCCCTGCCACATCGCTTCCATGCCAGCCGCTGTCAACATCCAGTGCCATTCCCATAGAGTTCTCAGCTTCGAATTGTAAAAAAGCAGGAAAAGCTAATCCAATATTTCTGAACTAAGAAAGAGGACTAAATGATAGAAATCCGGTTTCACGGAAGAGGTGGCCAGGGGACTGTGGTCGCTTCAAAAATCCTGGCTGACGCCATTACAAAAGAAGGAAATTATGTCCAGGCTTATCCCGAATTCGGAGTCGAAAGAAGAGGCGCTCCAGTCTTTGCCTTCATTCGCATCGATGATAAACCCATTTATGATAAAAGTCGGATTTACAGGCCTGACCATGTCGTCGTCGTCGATCCCACTCTTATCGAGGCCATCGATGTCACAGAAGGCTTGAAAGAGGGAGGAATAATCATTGTCAACTCCGATAAAAAACCCGAGGAGCTGAAATTCTCGGATAAATATAAAGTTATAACCATAAATGCCACTGGTATCGCTGTCAAACACAAACTCGGAACTCTAGCCGCTCCCATTGTCAACACATCCGTTGTTGGAGCAGTAGTCAAGATACTGAATTTAGCAAAAATCGAATCCGTGCTGGAAGCCGTGCGTGAAGGAGTCCCTTCAAAGCAAGAAGATAATGCAGCCGCCGCAAAAGAAGCATACGAAAAGGCATGATGTGGACAGGATATTAATACCTTTTTTTGGTTTATCTGCCTTTTCAGCCCAATGCAAATAAAATGATAAGATGGAATCATCTTCCAGACAGATCGATAGTCCAGTTCGTGTTAAACATGATTTATCCTGAAAGCCAGACTCAACAATTCATGGCTTTCAAAACATTAATTAATTCCGATTTTCCAATAGGCATGGTATAATATACGGTGATTATTTCCTTAAATCCTGATGTGAACCGTCCGACATCAAATCATAGTATAAAAAAAGGTTCTCTTTCTCCGCATTTCATCATGCAGACTCAACGGCAATACTAAACGTGAGGATATCCATGAAAAAAAAGAAGCAGGCTCAAAAAATAGTTTTTAAGTCTGAAAAGGAAGTTCCTCTGATGCCGATGTCCGTGGGCTCCATGCTTTTTAATAAAACAGGGGCCTGGCGGAACATCAAACCTGTCATCGACCTTGAAAACTGCATCCAGTGCGGAATCTGCTGGAAGTTCTGCCCTGATGTAGCCATCGTTATCGAGGATGAATGGCCAGTGATCGACTATGAATACTGCAAGGGCTGCGGCCTTTGTGCGGAGGAATGCCCTACCAAATGCATCGCTATGGTGGAGGAGGAAAAATGAGAAAAGTCATCATGGGAAACCACGCTCTTTCTTATGGCGCCATGCTCGGACGCTCTCAAGTGATCGCTGCCTACCCGATAACTCCTCAAACTCAGGTTGTCGAGCTCCTCTCTGAAATGTGCGCAGATAAAACCCTGGACGCAATGTTCATCAAGGTGGAATCCGAACACTCAGCCATGGCGGCCTGCCTCGGGGCATCGCTGGCTGGAGCCAGAACTTTCACAGCGACTTCAGCTCAGGGCTTGACTCTCATGCATGAGCTGCTTCACTGGGCATCGGGAGGAAGGCTTCCTGTTGTCATGGGAAACATCAACCGGGCTATGGCTCCTGGCTGGAGTATCTGGTCAGACCAGAACGACAGCCTTTCCCAGAGAGATACCGGCTGGATTCAGTTTTACTGTGCGAACAACCAAGAAGTCCTGGACACCGTGATCCAGGCGTTCAAAGTTTCTGAAAAACTGCTCATTCCCAGCATGGTGATTCTCGACGCTTTCACTCTATCTCATACCTACGAAGTTGTAGACATCCCTGAGCAGGAAAAAGTGGACGAATTTCTCCCCCCGTTTAAACCGGAGATCAGACTGACTCCTGATGATCCTCATGCTTTTGGCGGTCTCACATCGCCCGAGCATTATTTTGAATTGAGGTATAAACTTCAAAAAGATATGGAAAAAGTAGAAGCTTTCATCGAAAAGACCGGGAGAGAATACGAAAAAATGTTTGGCCGCTATCTGGGGATTGTGGAGGAACACCGCTGTGATGATGCCGATTTGATTTTCATTACATCCGGAACTATGGGTTCCACAGCCAGGGTCGCTGTGGATGAACTCCGGGAGGAAGGAATCAAAGCGGGAAACCTGAGGATTAAGGTCTTCAGACCATTCCCCTTCGAGATTGTCCGGAATATTGTCAAAGGAGCCAAAAAGGTCGCCGTGGTGGACCGCAACATCTCCTACGGACATCATGGGATGTTTTTCCAGGAAGTCAAATCCGCCATGTTCGGACATTCGGACGGCTTGCCCATCTTCGGCTTCATTACTGGCCTGGGAGGAAGGGATATCACCCCCTCAACCTTCAGAGAAATCGCCCTTTATGCTCAAGATAAGGATGCATCAGAAGACAATATCGTCTGGATAGGAGTGAACAAATGAGTAAAGAAAAAAAGATGAGATTATCGCTTCCGGAAGAGGAGCTGATGAACTCCGGCCACTTGGCCTGCCAAGGGTGCGGTGCAACCTTAGCCATGAGGTATGTCCTTAAAGCTCTGGGACAAAAAGTCGCGCTGTGCATCCCCGCCTGCTGCTGGTCAGTCATAGACGGACCCTTCCCCTACTCTTCTCTTGATGTTCCCATATTTCACTGCGCTTTTGAAACGGCAGCCGTCTCCGCATCAGGTGTTAAAGCCGGCCTGGAAATGGTCGGGGACACAGAGACAAAAGTGGTGGCATGGGCTGGTGACGGCGGGACGTTCGACATTGGCATTCAGGCTCTCTCGGGAGTGGCGGAGCGAAACGATGACATTATCTATATCTGCTACGACAATGAAGCGTACATGAACACGGGAATACAGAGAAGTTCAGCCACACCCTACGGAGCATGGACTACCACAACACCCATCAAGCACTTCAAGAACAAGCCGAAGAAAGATATCGAAGCCATAATGGCGGCCCACCGCATTCCGTATATAGCGACGGCCAGTGTGGGGTATCCAGAAGATCTATTCAAAAAAGTCAAAAAAGCCAAAGATATCCAGGGAACACGATTTATCCACATCTACGCTCCCTGCCCCTCGGGTTGGAAGAGCAGACCCGAAGATACGATCAAACTTTCCCGGATGGTCGTTCAGAATGCGACATTTCCACTCTTTGAAATCGAGTGGGGCGAGAAATACACTCTGAACATAAAACCCAAAGAAAAAAAACCAATCGACGACTATTTAAAAATTCAGGGGCGATTCCGTCATCTAAAAAAGGAGGAAATCGCCTACATCCAGGGAGAAGTGGATAAGAAGTGGGAGCGGCTGCTCGCTTGTGTAAACGGCAATAAGTAGGCGGATTGCCTTATTCATTCACAATTTCAATACATCAAAACGAAACCACAGCCGCACACGCCATTTTCATTTTATGATTGCAAAGAGCTTTCGAAAAACCTATAATTACTATCTTAATAATAATTCTTCGATTGACTCCATTTCAGGTCAATCGAGAATGTCAAATCAGTTTCGCCTTCACAGGAGATACGCATGAAAAAGTACAATTGGATTTTAATCCCATTGGTACTCGTATTATTTGTCTACGCCAATGCAGAAATGACAGGGAACTCTGGCAAGGAATATCCTCAAGCCCCTGAATTCACTCTCGAAGACCTCAAAGGAAATAAAATTTCCCTCTCAGACTTGAGCGGCAAAGTGGTCTTCTTGAATGTCTGGGCCACTTGGTGTGGACCGTGTAAGAGAGAAATCCCTGATTTCATCGAAGCCTACAATCAGTATAAAGATAAAGGATTGGAAATCATCGGGATATCCGTGGACAGAATCAGCCAAAGCAGAGTCCTCCAGTTCATAGAAAAATATAAAATCAACTACCCTGTAGCCATGACAACGTCGAAACTCACAAAGGATTATGGTCCATTTACGATGATTCCAGTCACCATTATTATTGACACGAAGGGAAAAATCCGGCATAGACAGATCGGCCAGGTGAACAAAAAATTCGTCGATAACTGGTTTGCTGCACTGATTGAAGAAAAATAACAGATGCCTGGCACTGAAAACGTATCCGTACTGGTGGCTTTCACTGCAGGGCTCATCTCTTTTCTATCGCCGTGCGTGCTGCCCTTGATCCCCTCCTACATGGCCTTTATCACAGGCGTATCCATCGAAGAATTATCTGCTGAGAAGAATTTAAGGTATGTCCGGAAAAACGTTATCATCAACTCACTGATGTTCATCCTCGGCTTCTCTATCATTTTCATAGCTCTGGGAGCATCGGCCACTTTTCTAGGCACATATCTGGCCCAGAACATCCGCTGGTTCGAGATCGGTGGAGGAATACTCGTTATCATCCTGGGCATTCATTTCACAGGTCTATTCAGGCTGAAATTCCTCGACAGGGAAAAGAAAATCCACCTGAAAAGCAAGCCCCTCGGCATCATTGGGACATGTCTTGTCGGAATGGCATTTGCAGTGGGATGGACTCCTTGTGTGGGCCCCATTCTGGGAGCCATCCTGACCATGGCAGCCACCACCCAGGATATCGGAAAAGGGATAATCCTGCTTATCTTCTACTCTGCCGGTATGGGTATTCCTTTCTTTCTCTCAGCCATTATCCTTCACAAATTCTTCGAGTACTTTAAAACCATCCGGAAATATTTCAAAGTCATTTCGATCATTGGAGGTGTACTCCTGATCGCTGTCGGAATTCTGCTCATAACTGGATTCTTTTCTTCCCTTTCTGCCCTCCTGAATCAGTAAACATCATCAGAAATAAAGTAAAAAAAAGGGGACAGGCTACTTTTTCTGGAGAATAGGGACAGTCCCTATCTTTCTTAACAAAAGGACTGAAAGGGACAGTCCCTGAAAAAAGTAGCCTGTCCCCTTTTTTCGATGTTTACCAGCGGTAAGTGACAGCACCCCAGGTGAAACCGGCTCCAAAGGCAACCATAACCACGATATCGCCTTTTTTAAGCTTCTCTTCTGCCCATAGCTCATGAATAGCAATAGGGATGGAGGCTGCGGAGACATTGCCGTATTTATGGATGTTTACATAGACCTTTTCAGGCGGAACTTTAATGCGCCTTCCTGTGGCATCAATGATCCTGATGTTAGCCTGATGCGGAATGAGATAAGCAACATCTTCTGTCGTGAGTCCAGCCGATTTTATCGCCTCTAGAGCAGCCTCCCCCATCCGTTTCACGGCATGCTTGAAAACTTCATTTCCTTTCATCTGAAGATAATGAAGATCTTGAGCAATAGATTCGGAAGAAGTTGGAATCCGTGTTCCCCCTGCTGGCAGAGAGAGCAGGTTTCCCAGGTTTCCATCCGCTCTCCAGTAGGATGAGAGCATTCCTGATTCATCATCACTCTCTTCAAGCACGACTGCGGCTGAGGCATCCCCAAACAGAACACATGTGTTTCGGTCTTTCATATTCACAATCTTGGTTAATACTTCTGAACCAATCAGAAGAATGCGTTTGTGGGCTCCGTTGAGTATCAATCCTTCGGCCACGATCATCCCGTAGAGCCAGCCTGTGCAGGCGGCAGAAATATCAAAGGCGGGGATATGTCCCGCCCCTAATCCCTTCTGCACCCAGCATCCAGTGGAAGGAAACAATGTATCAGGAGTTGATGTGGCGACTATGATGAGGTCAATATCCTTCACTTTAAGCCCGGCGTTTTCTAGAGCGATCCGGGAGGCTTCAATCGAGAGGTCGGATGTGGCCTGATCCTCGGTAACGACCCGTCTCTCTTTGATTCCGGTGCGGGAGATGATCCACTCATCAGAGGTGTCGACCATCTTTTCCAGGTCCCGATTCGTCAAGACCTTATCAGGGACATAGAACCCCGTTCCTATTATTTTTATCCTTCGCTTGTTATCTTTCTTCATAACTTCTCTAAAAATATTATTCTATAGCATACTTGTTTTCGATTTGCAAATAGTATGAAAGACGAGTAAAATCGGGAGATTCGAATGAGAATACCCAGATTAGGCCTTTTTGTTTTTTTTTCCTTGACTCTTGCCTTCCTCCCCAAAATGGCTTCATCTCAGATGATTGTCGGGCAGTATGAAGACGAAGCCCCGTTGAGAACCTGGAACAGCTTCGGCTTTCAGACAGCTCCTTCTTTGGCTATGGGCGAAACACAGTACACAATGGCCACAGACAGTGCTGTCTCTCTTTCGAATCCAGCTCTTCTGGCAGCTCTTCCCAGATTCTCCTTCACGCTCAATTCTTCACTTCATTCGGCCTCACTCTATAAATATTCAGCCATCAACACCGGCCCCTTCTACTCTGATGAAAACAGTATTTTGAGTATAATTTCGTTTGACTTCGCTGGAGCCTCGATAAGAATCAAGAACTGGACCTTTGCCTTGAGTATGGCTCTTCTTGAAAGTTATGCCCGCCCTTCAGCGGAGGTGACATACTCCACGTACACATTCACTCTGGAACAATCAGGCAACCTAAAAAACATCAACTTTTCTGTCGCCCGAAAGGTCCTGAACAAACTCTCTGTCGGAATCGGATTGAACTACGCCTATGGTTATCTTGAAAAAGAGATGGTGGACGAGAGGGAGACTTCAAACATTACTCAGACTGATTGGAAGCACCACGACTTTCGAGCTTTTTACATCAACGGAGGTCTTGTGCTGGAGATGACAAGAAAAATTAAAGTGGCGGCTGTATTCCGGACACCTTTTGTGAAAAAATCGGACAGTGAAAGCCTTTACAGATTTCATTCTCCCATTACTGAAATCAGGACTGAAGCCTCGGAAGAAAGCGAGTATAAGCAACCCTTTGTGGCGGGTTTAGGAGTTTTCTTCCAATACTCTCCCAAGCTCAAAGCTAGCTCTGATTTCACTTTCTACAGGTGGTCCCGATACAGCATCATTTATTTTGGAGAGGAGGGTGAGCAGGAGAGAGACTTCAGAGATATCATTAAAATCGGTGCGGGTGTCGAATACATGAACTCAATGAGGCTCTTTGGAGCTGAAATGAACGTCCCCTTTAGAGCAGGCTTCAGCTATGATCCTCAACCGATGGTTGAACACAGCTCCTCCTATGCATATTTTACCTTCGGAACAGGCCTTCACTGGGGAAAGTTCTCTTTGGATGCAGGAATGCTATTGGGTAAAGAGAGAGGCTCCGGAAACTCTCTCTCTGGAAAAAAATTCACGCTCTCCCTGAGTTTCAGGATGTGAGCATTGACGAAATAGAGGGATGAAATCATGCGGATAGGAAAGAAACAAATGGAAGATGAACAATGAAGAGTGAAAGAAGAAAACAAACGGGTGGAAGATTCTCACTTAAATACCGACAGAAAGGTTTGCATTTGATTCAACAGGAAGGATTTAAAGGGATGGTCAATAAAGTATTTTTAACAGTCCTCATATCATGCCTCTCTTTTGGTCCGCTCGCCGCACAGGATTACTGGACGACGCACATCATCAGCATCGAAAAAAACCAGGAGAACTTAGCCAAACTCTCGAAAATGAACCTCGATCTCCTGATGGAATGGGAGAACAGAATCTATATCATCGCCAATTTCGAAGACTTCCCTAAACTCCAGGAAAAAAACGTTCCTTACACACTTGAAACTTTCAATTTCTACCCGTTCAAGCAAGCACAGAGAGGCATTCGAGGAGGAGTCAATGGTGACTTTCATTCCTCAAGAGAACTCGAACAAGACCTCTATACTCTCGAAGATACCTACCCTAATCTCATCAGAATTTCCATCATCGGTGAGTCTCTTGAAGGAAGAAACATCTACGCCCTCAAGATCAGCGATAATGTCCACAGCGATGAGTCTGAAGCAGAGGTCATTTTTATCGGATGCCACCATGCACGGGAATGGATCTCGGTCGAAATCCCTTATCTTCTCGCGAAATACCTGGTCGAAAATTATGCGTCAGATCCCCAGGTCCAGAATCTTGTTGACCAGAGTGAAATCTGGATTGTTCCTCTTTTAAACCCGGATGGTCTCGAATATTCCATACATTTTTACCGTTACTGGCGGAAAAACAGACGGGATAATCAAGACGGAACGTATGGAATCGACCTCAACAGAAATTATGGATACCAATGGGGGATTGATAACGTCGGGTCAAGTCCTTATTCTTTCTCATATACCTATCGAGGCCCTTCCGCTTTTTCCGAACCTGAAACACAGGCCGTAAGAGACCTCTTCGCCCAAAGGAATTTCAGCGCGTTGATCTCCTACCACAGTTATTCCCAGGTCATCCTTTATCCATGGGGGTATACTGATCAACCTTCTCTGGATGATCTGCTTCTCGAACAAATGGCCACAGATATGTCCACACGAATGCAAGCGGTCAATGGAAACATCTATGGATTCATGCAGGCTGGAGAAGGATTTTATCTGACTAACGGAGACACAACAGACTGGAGCTATGGCGTCTACGGCATTCCTTCTTTCACCATCGAACTTCCTCCTGCAGATAGGCTTCAAGGCGAATTCTACAACGCAGAGGAGGACATTCAGTCCATATTTGATGAAAACCTCCCGGCCATGCTCTATCTCATCGACTGGTCTGTACAGAACTCTTCTCCTCCGATAAATCCCCCACAGGTAATAAGGCGAGTCCCCTGGAAAAAAATGGAATCAATCCAAAGAATCCGTGATGAGTCGAGAGACAAGAACAGGAAACTGGCATCACAAATCTCAGAAAAAAGAACTTCGCAAAAGAAGCCGTTAGATGTCGAAAAAAAGCCAATCCCCGGACAAACCCATTCCCCAAAAGACAAGAGGAAAAACAAAAAAGAAAAAAAGATATTTAAAGAATAAGTAAAAATATACTAAAATACGGAACAGAGAAAGGGATAGCAATGAGCGGTACTCTCATGAGCGTTTGTGCACAGCAGGCAGAATCTCCCCTCCAAAGTGCAGGACTCCCCTATTGGACACTCTGGTTTCTCCTCTGCATCATCGCCCTTTTAACCTTTTTTATTTTTTTAAGGGATAAATCATTGAGACAGCGGCTGAATTTATTCTTTTCTCGGGCCAAACGAAGAATGGTGAAAATTCGTCTCCAAGCCAGACTCAAAAGAGAGAACCGCAAAAAAGAGGAGTTCATCAAAGAATTAGGACAAGAAGCCTGGACAGCGCGTGTTTCTGTTGAAAAGGGAGACAGAACAATTAAGGAACTGAAAAATCTTGAAACTAAAGAGAACTCTTCACAAAAAGAACTGGAAGAAGCCGAGCTGAAAATTGAAAAACTCGAGGAACAAAACAACGCTGCTCTCAAGAAGCATGAAGACCAAATCCAGAAAACGGAAGACGAAATCAAGCCTATTAAAGAAAAAATGGCCGAAACAAAAGAAAAGGCAAAGCTCACTGAGCTCAGCCTCATCCAAAAACAGAAAGACATGGAATATGCTGAAAAAATTTTAGAGGCTGAAGAAAGGGCCGCTAAAGAGATGAAAGCCAGCCCAAAGCTTTCCGCTGAAGAGAAGAGAGCCAAGAAAAAAGAGGTCGCCGAGAATATAAAAAATCTGGAGAAGAAAAGAGAAAAAACGCGGACGGAACTCCAGGCTCTCAGGGAAAAAAAATCGGCCATGGAAATGGAAATAGACAAATTCCAAAAAAAGATACTAGAGAGCGAAAATAAAATAAAAAAAATTGAAAAAGAGAAACGAGAACAAACGCGGACTTTCCAGAAAGAAACCAAGGAATGGAAAAGGAGCAAAGAAAAGTCTCAAAAAAAGATAAAAGACATAGAAAGGCATAAAGAACCACTCTTCGAAAGCCTTGGGAAGTTAATCAACGAACACAGGATCGATGATAAAAACCTCACTCCCTTCTATTCCCAGATAGACAGGACAAACAAACGCATCAAAGAAGTCGAAGAGAACATTAAAAATCTATAGCCAGAAATCTTTAATTCCGTTTACTCCTTTCCTCATCCAGTTTAGAATAAAATTATGAACAGACCAAGAATCCTCGTGCATGTCTGCTGCGCTCCGGACGCGCTCTACGTTCTCGGATATCTCCGGGAAAATTATGAGGTCAGCGGGTACTTCTACAATCCGAATATCCATCCTGCCGAGGAATACAACATGAGGCTGGAAGAAACGAGAAAAGTGGCTCGAATCCTGAATGTTGACCTCATCGAAGAGGTCTACGACGATGAAAGGTGGTTCAAGATCACTCAAAAATTCAAGGACGAACCTGAAAAGGGAAGAAGATGCGATGTTTGTTACGCCATGAGGCTCAAAAAAACAGCTCGAAAAGCCTCTGAATTGGGCTTCGACATGTTCACAACAGTGATGAGCCTCAGCCCGCTGAAGAAAGCGGATGTGCTCAACAGAATAGGAAAGATGTTTTCGCACAGGTTCCGCATAGACTTTTTAGAGGCCGATTTCAAAAAGAAGGACGGTTTCAAAAAAAGCGTGGAATTGAGCAAAAATCATGGAATCTTTCGCCAGAATTACTGCGGATGCCTCTACAGTCAAAGAAAGAAATAAATCATTGTCATTGCGAGGAACGAAGTGACGTGGCAATCTCATAAG